>JBBTWB010000001.1:0-2429 GCA_038078635.1 Patescibacteria group bacterium
ACAAAATTAGAACTTAAAAATAAAATCTAAAAAATGGGCCCGGCTGAAAGAAAATTTAATATCGTATTTTTTGAGATATAAGATTTGAGATTTGATTTAAGATCTACGAAGTAGCTGTATTACACCACAACTCTTACATATTGTCAAGGACTAAGTAGCTACTAACTACTCACTTCTCACTACTAACGTTAACAAATTTGTTAATATTAAGTTATGGCTTTTAGATTCAGAAAGTTTAGGATTTACCAAGATGCAAAAGATCTTCATAGGCAAATAATAACTATAGTAAATCAATTCCCTAGACAACATTTTTATTTGGCCGATCAATTGAGAAGAAGCTCGCTTTCTATTGTTTTGAATATAGCCGAAGGGTCATCGAAACAGTCAGACAAGGATTTTAACAGGTATATTGCAATATCCCTTGGCTCTGTTGATGAAACATTAGCTAGCCTTGAAATTGCGTTAGAATTAAAGCTTATAAAGCAAAGTCAGTTTGATAACTTTGAGGCTGAATTGGAATCATTATCAAAACAGCTAGGCGGTTTCTCCAAATCTCTCCGCAGTTAGTTGTTAGTGGTCAGAAGTTAGTAGTTGTCGCATAAATGCGACTGTTGACATGTCCTATAATGTATGTTAGAATGCCCATTAACTTAGCAATACTCTTAAAAGTATTGCTTTTTATATGAAAAAACTCTCTTTATTTATTGGATTTTTAATTCTGGCTCTTTTTGCAGTCAAGTCATCTTATGCTTCTTATGGTTCAGTTGCATGCCAACCTATTTATGGAGGCGGACAAACATGTGCAACAACAGATAAAATAATCTTGGATAAAAAGGTCCTTGATCCTTCATCTAAAACAAAAGGCAAAATAGATTCCTATGTTGACAATCTTTCTGTAAATGATGGTAAATATTTTCCTTCTCAGCATGTAAAATTCCAAATCACATTAACAAATGTATCTAACTCTACATTGTCTGAAATCACAGTAACTGATATGTTGCCAAATTATATCGATTTTGTTTCAGGCGCAGGAACATATGATAAATCAACAAAAACTCTTACTTTCAAGGTTGTTAACCTTAATTCAAACGAAACAAGAAAATATATTATAGATACAAAAGTAGTTGACGCTTCAAAACTCCCAAATGGTCAAGGTATGATTTGTAATATAGTTAACCAGGCATCTGCGGTTGTAAAAGACTCTGAAGCTAAAGACAATTCACAGTTCTGTATTGAAAAAACTGTTGCTACAACCAAAGGCGGGCTTCCGGTTATGCCTGCACCTAAAATGTCACAAACTCCTGCAACAGGACCTGAGATGCTCCCTTTATTTGGATTAATTCCAGCTGCAATCGGCGGACTAATACTTAGACGAAAGTCTAAGTAAATATCCAATAAATACCAATTTCAAATATCCAATAATTCAATTCACCACTTTTTTGGATTTTTAGAAGAATTCTTAATTATTGTACTCACAATTGCCACTATTTCATTTCCTTCAGAAGTTAAATCCTTAGCCTCAATTGACAAGGTTAAATTTGTTTCTACGATAATTCTTAACCAGAATACTGTTTCCTTTCCTTCTTTACGAACAATCGTATAGCAGTGAATAAAGTCTTTTTTAGTTGAGGCTCCGTCTGCTTCTTGATCGTTTGCTCCCATAGAGGTTACCGAACGAGTAATCTGATTTATAAAAATTAAATTTGCTGGAGTTTTGGGAAGTTTATTTAAAAACTTAACAACATCTACTATAAATTTGAAGATTCTTTCATGGATATCATATTCTTTCATTTGATATTTGATATTTGAAATTTGATATTCATTCAATAGGCTTTGTATACCGTTCTTGTGATGAGCGAACAGCTTTCTCGCGGTTTTGTGTAACAGAACGCGGCAGAGGAAGAGTCATAGCTAAAAATGGAGATTGGGTTATATTATCAATTGCCAGCTTTATTATCGCACGGTAGTTACCAAGAGCCAGCAAATCCTCTTCCTTAAATCTCTCGCCAAATTCCCTGGCCATGTAACTTGCGTCCTCAGCGCCGATTAAAAACGACATCATTGTGCCTGCATTTCCAAAAATAGCAGACCTAACCTCTTCCGGGATCTGAGCTATGTACTGATTGGCCAGTATTAAGTTCAAGCGGTATTTCCTAGCTTCGGATAAGATTTTCACAAAGGAAGTTGTAGCAAAGTTCTGAAACTCATCTACATAAAGATAAAAATCCCGTCTGTCTTCTTCTTTCTGCGTAACACGGCTCATTGCAGCGAGCTGAATTTTAGTTATTGTCATTGCTCCTAAAAGCGCTGCATTATCTTCCCCTAGTTTTCCCTGAGACAAGTTCAATAATATGATTTTCCCTTCATCCATAGCTTTTTTAAGATCAATGGTTGATTTTGGACTCTTAATTATATTTCTTATGACAGTG
>JBBTWB010000002.1:0-1689 GCA_038078635.1 Patescibacteria group bacterium
GCGTGAGTTAGAGCAATTGCTAAAGCGTCCACAGTATCATCTAATTTTGGTATTTTATCAAGTTTTAAAATAACTTTTACCATTTGTCCTATCTGATTTTTATCTGCTCTGCCATATCCAGTCACTGCCATTTTTACCTGAAGCGGCGTATAAATTGCAACAGGAATGTTGTTTTTTGCTGCGGCAAGCAAAATCACCCCTCTAGCCTGACCTACTATAAAAGCAGTTTTGCTGTTGGTGTTAAAAAATAATTCTTCAATAGACATCACGTCAGGCTTATGTTTCTTAATCAAGCTCTCAATTTCTTTATTTATTATAAGCAACCTACCGGTAATTTCAGAGTTTGCTTCCGTTTCAATACAACCAAAAGCTTCGCTATTGACTATTGACGATTTACTATTGACTATTGCCCAACCACACCTTCCAATCCCCGGATCAATACCTAAGACCACCATACGTTCACCAATTATAACAAACTTGTGTTTGAGCATCATTTTTTGCTAGAATAGCAGGATGAAAAGATTTCAACTAACCGCAGAATCCCGTAAAATTACTGGCAAACAAGTAAAAAAACTCAGGCGCGAAGGAATTCTGCCTGCAAATGTGTACGGAAAAGATATAAAATCACAATCTCTTCAACTCCCTCAAGGAGAATTCGATAAAGTTTATAAAGAGGCCGGTGAAACCGGAGTTGTTGATTTAAGTGTTGGAAAAGACACAATTCCGGTTTTAATCCACAATCTTCACAAAGATTTCAGAAATAGAGTTCTTCATGCAGACTTTTTCAAAGTAAATCTTAAGGAAAAAGTAAAGACCATGGTTCCAATTGAAATTATTGGCGAGCCTAATGCTGTAACCGAAAAAATTGGATTACTCGAGAAAATCACAAGCGAGGTTGAGGTTGAAGCTCTTCCAACCGAGCTTCCTGAAAAAATTGAAGTAAATGTTGAAAACCTTGCAAATATTGATGATCAGATTATAGTCGAACAATTAACTAAACCTGAAGGGGTTGAAATATTAACAGATGCTAATCTTGTAGTTGTTAAAATCGGCGAATTAATCAGTAAAGAAGCTCAGGAACAGGCTGCAGAAGAAGCTGCCGCCGCTGAAGCTGCCGCCGCTGAGAATGTACCTGAAGGAGAAGAAGGTGAACCCGCTGCCGAGGGAGAAGCGCCTGCTGAAGGCGGAGAACAGCCTAAAGCTGAGGGAGAACAAGCTCAGCCAGAACAACCTGCCCGCCATGACAAGCAAGGCGTTGCAGGCGGGAAACCTCAAGAATAATTAATAGTTGCCAAGCAGCTTTCCCAACTCTCTCCCCTTTTCAAAATTTGGATCAAGGCTTAAGGTTTTTGCTAAATACTCATTTGCTTTATTTAAATCATTAAGCTGATAATTAATAAGAGCTAAGCTAAAATATGCGTCTCTAAAATCTGGCTTAAGTTTTATCTCATTCTCCCAGTAAGCCTCTTCTCTTAAGACTTTAATCTTTTCATTAACAAGCGCTTTTTGCTCTTTAAGATTCATATACAAGTTTGCAGATACTACAAGTATTGCAGCAAATATGCAAAGAATTCCCAGGGTAAAGATAAATTCATCTGCATGTATTCTTTCGGGAATAATTCGGGAATTCCTCGGTAATTTTTGAGGTTTTGCTTTCTTAATTACCTGTTTTTTTGTATTCTTAAACTT
>JBBTWB010000003.1:0-1574 GCA_038078635.1 Patescibacteria group bacterium
GTCGCTCACAAAATTTTCTTGGACCCGCATTTCGCTTTCGTCCTTCGAAAATTTCATAAGCTCCCCGCGCTTTGTTAAAAATTAGTAATTAGGGTTTAGAAATTAACGTATATGGTTTTTTATTTAAAGTACCGCCCGAAAAAAATTTCAGAGCTTGATAATCTGTTTCTCCGCGAAAAACTTGAATCGGTTTTGAGGGGAAAACTGCCGGATAAAATTCCTCACGCCTTTTTATTTACAGGTCCTAAAGGTTTGGGAAAAACTTCAACTGCAAGAATTTTAGCAAAAACAATAAATTGCACAAAGCGTAAAGCAAACGAAATTGAACCATGCAACGCTTGTTCTTCTTGTAAGTCAATAAATAACGGTTCAAACTTAGATGTTTTGGAAATTGATGCGGCAAGTAACCGGGGAATTGATGAAATAAGAGATCTCAGAGAAAAAATAAGGTTATCGCCGCTTAGCTCGCTTAAAAAAGTTTACATAATTGATGAGGTTCACATGTTAACAGCGGAAGCATTTAATGCGCTTTTGAAAACTCTAGAGGAACCGCCCGTTCATGCAATTTTTATTCTTTGTACAACAGAGCCGCAAAAAATTCCCGGGACTATTACTTCCCGTTGTTTTCAAATAAAATTTTCAAGAGCAACAGATACGGATTTGGTGAGTTCATTTCAAAGAATTGTAAAGGGAGAAGGAATTAAAGCAGACAAAGAAGCACTTCTTACGATCGCAAAACTTTCTGACGGGAGTTTTAGAGATGGTGTGAAGATTTTAGAAGAGCTTTCTACTCACTCTTCAAATATAACGGCAAATCTAATTGAGAGAAATTATAAAACGGAGTCTGTAAATAAATATGTTACGGATTTGATATCTGCTTTTGCAAAAAAAGATGCCGGGGAAGGAATTAAAATAGTTGACCGGGCAGCAAAAGAAGGGGTGGATTTTAAGCTACTTTCAGAGGATTTGATTGACATGCTTCATCAGGGTTTGATTTTTCAGGTTAACGGAGAAAAATTTGATTTAAGCTTGGAACAAACAAAAAATCTTATAAAACTTTTAGTAAAATCTCATCAAAGTATTAAATACGCACTTCTTCCGCAGCTTCCAATTGAACTGACAATCGTAGAATGGGCTGCCGTCAATGAATCAAGAATTATGAATCAAGAATTAAGCCAGGTATCAAGTTTGCATGACACAAAAAGTGAGCGAATCGTCCCGGTAAAAAAACCAAGCATTGGAGTTTCTGAAAATGATAAAATATTATTGGACTTAATTAACAGGATAAAACGTGAGAACTTTTCGATCGCGGGAGTATTGCGTGGATGCAAGGTTGAGAAATTTGATAAAAAAGAATTAATACTTTCAACAAGTTATAAATTTCATAAAGAAAGACTTAAAGACAAAAAAATTTCAGAATTAATTGAGGTAAAATTAAAAGAAATTACCGGAGAAAAAACAAAATTTTCAGTTATTTGAAGGAGGTGAATTTATGAATAATCCATTTGGACAATTAGGGGAACTTAAAAAAATGAGAGATCAGGCAATGCAAATTCAAAGACTTCTCGCGGCAG
>JBBTWB010000004.1:0-10319 GCA_038078635.1 Patescibacteria group bacterium
GATGACGAAGAAATAAAGGGGAGAATTATTGGAAAGGAAGGAAGAAATATAAGAGCTTTTGAGCAGGCAACCGGAGTTGATGTTGATTTGGATGAAGAGGGAATAATCAGACTTTCTTCTTTTGATCAGATAAGGCGGGAGATTGCCAGACGGTCTCTTGAAAAACTCATTAAAGATACAAGAGTTCAGCCTTTTAGAATTGAAGAAATTGTTGAGGAAACAAAAAAAGAAGTTGAAAAAATAATGTTCCAGGAAGGAGAAAAACTTTCTCACGAAGTCGGAGTATTTAATTTACCAACAGATATAGTGGCAGTGGTTGGAAGATTTAAATTTAGAACATCTTATGGTCAAAATTTATCTCTTCATTCGCTTGAAACTGCAAAAATCGGTACACATATTGCTCAGGAGGTTGGAGTAGATGCAAATATAGTAAGAATAGCCTGTTTGCTTCATGATATTGGAAAAGTTGTTCCGGGGGACGGAAGCCACGTTAAATTGGGAGTAGAGCTCCTTAAGAAATACAATATGCCTGAGGCGATTATAAATTGCGTAGCAGAGCATCATGAAGATAAGCCTTTCTCCTCAGTTGAATCGGTTATAGTTCATGTTGCAGATCAGATCTCCGGTGCAAGACCAGGGGCCAGATATGAGGATGTAGAAGAATATGCAACTCGGCTTACGGAAATGGAAGACATTGCTAAGAAATATGAAGGAGTAGAGGACGCATATGCTTTTGAGGCAGGAAGAGAGCTCCGCGTAATAATTAATCCAGGGAAATTAGATGACGGTGCAACAACACTTCTTGCAGAAAAAATAAGAGAAGAAGTCAGTAATTCTTTAGCAATTCCTGGAGAAGTAAAAGTTACCGCAATCAGAGAATTCCGCGCAGTTTCAGGAAATGAGTAAATTTCATCCCTCTTGACAGAGTCTTCGTTTACATTGTATTGTTAATCTAAACCATCCGCCTTCACAGTTTGAACTGTTTCGGCGAGACAAAGGGAGGTGATGATTTCTGACAAAGAAAGACCTAATAATTTTAGTTGCAAAAAAAGCTAATCTTACCAATAAAGCGGCAGGGGATGCAGTTGCGGCACTTCTTAACGGAATAAGAGATTCTCTAAAAGGTGGGGAGAAAGTGGTAATTACCGGATTTGGAACATTCTCTGTTCGTAATAGATCTGAGCGTCCAGGAAGAAACCCAAAAACAGGAGAGAAAATCATTCTTGCTGCAAGGCGGGCGCCTGGGTTTACTCCCGGTAAGACACTTAAAAAAGCAGTTAAATAAGTGATACAATAATGTCGCATGACTATAAGACTGCGGACTGCATTCTTCATAGGATTTTTTCTCTTAATTTTATTTTTTTTGTATCTTGAAAGAGGAATTCTAACTCCCTTTATAGCCGCAGCAATTTTTGCATACGTTTTCAATCCAATTGTTAACTTTTTTTCCCATAAAATCAGACTCCCAAGGACCTTATCTGTTCTAATTGTATATTTTGTATTAATATCCGTCTTTTCAATTTTTGTAGTCTTTTTGATAAGAGGATTGATACTTGAATCTTCAGAGTTTAGATCTTCAGCGGATAATATCTTATCCGGAGCCAAGCAAGAAATAAATTTATTGCCATCGTATGCACGGCCTCTGGTCTATGACGTAATAGATTCCATTGGAAAAACAGAAACACTCAGTAGCAGCTCAGTCTTTAAGATTTTCCCAAGAGCTGTTTCAGGGATAGTTTCGTTACTTATTTTTTTCTTTGCATCTTTTTACTTTCTCAAAGAAGGGAGGAGTATAATTGACAGAATTTTACTTCTTGTGCCTAGAGACTACAAAGTAGAAGTAGAAATATTACTTCGAAGAATTAATATGGTTCTGGGTGGATATCTCCGGGGACAAATTTTTATGATTTTCCTTGTCTCCTCTATTATATTTATTGCCCTATCCATACTAGAAGTAAAATTTGCACTTATAATTGCCATTTTCGCAGGGATTGCCGAAATAGTTCCAATAATTGGACCGATTATTGCCCCTGTACCCGCAGTAATTTCAGTCATAACCGGCGGGGGAAGTCCCAATTTTGGACTCTCTGTTTTACAAACATCAATTATAGTTATAGCGATATATTTTATAGTGAGGCAAATTCAGGATTATTTTATAGTTCCTCATGTTATGGGAAGAATTACTAAGCTCCACCCCTTAATAATATTGTTTGCAGTTCTTGCAGGGGGTCACATAGCAGGAATTTTAGGACTTTTACTGGCAGTTCCAGTTGCAGCAGTTTTAAAAATTATATTAGAGTTTTTTATCGATACAATTAATGACAGAGAGGCACATGTAGATAAAAAAATGCCGGGAAGATAATAAGCCAGATTCTGTTTCAGTCTGCAATCTTTCTCAGTATGATGTTAAGTCTTACTGCTCCGATATTATCGGAATTCCCTTTTTTAGATACTCGTCTAAAGAAAACTCAAGCGTATCAATTCAAAGGTTTCAGCAGGTGGGATTGCCCGTTTCAGCCCTACTCGTCTCTGTTGCTCTCAAGTCTTGTTAATTCAAAACCTGTTTCAAATTCCGTTTAGTAGTGTAACCCTGCACCAAATTAGTGCGGGGTAAAGAACTTGAATACCAGCTATTACTAGCCGGAGCTTACGCTCCATCCCCGTCTTTAAGCCTGTCTGGACTTTCCTCTCGCCTAAGGCGAGTAGCAAACCTTCCTCCCGGCAAAGATATTATACCACATCAGCTTATAGTATTGCAAAGCATTCTATATTCACAATTAATACACAGCACATTACCAGAGCATTTAAAATCACTTTTCTCAATTTTCTTAATCATTTCTATTAATTGATTTTCAAATTTTCCCAACTCATCTTTTTTGAAAGTCATAGATTTTTTCTTATTATCCTCTAAAAAATGAAGCGTTAGCGTAATATCTTCGGGATTTTTATTTAAGATATTATCTTTGACTCTGGTTGCAGCTAACGCATAGATAGCAAGCTGAAGCCTGTGTGCCGCATCAGCCTTAGGATTATCCTTTCCGGTTTTATAGTCAATAATTTCAATTCCTTTTCCTTTTGGGTCAATTCTGTCAATTTTCCCAAAAACCTTAACATTATTTTTTAACATAAATCTAAAATCGTATTCAAGACCAATTGGAGTTACGGGAGGATTGCACTCTTTTTTGTAAAAATCTTGAAGAATTTGTTTTGCTTGAGAAAGCCGTTCTTCCTCATGCTTTTTATTAACATATCCGTCACTAATCCATTCCTCTTTTAGGATTTTTTGAAGCTCAAGACTTGAAGGAATGTCTCCATCCTGAACCTGTTTGTAAAAACTTTGCAAAGTTTTATGCATAGAAATTCCAAAACTTTGGACAGCTGTCGCAGGAGATGGAATATTATAAATAACTTTTGCCTTATAATGGAGAGGACAAATATCAAACATCTGAAGATTTGAAAAAGTGATGTACGTTACTTTTATGGATTCCTTTTTATTTTCTTTTTCTTCCGTTCTTTCGTAAGCGGATAATACATCAGTAAGTGAAAGTTGTTTAATTTTAGTTTTTATTTCTTCCTGTTCTATTAATTTGGGGAGCGCCTCATAAATAAAAGGAGAAAGTTTTTTTGCACGTTTTCCTGCTCCGTAGTAATTTGCACATGTAAAAAACAATCTTTCTTTTGCCCGTGTCATTCCTACGTAGAATAGTCTCCTCTCTTCTTCTAAATGAAAGTCGATTCCTTCGGGTAGTTTCTCTTTAATAACTCCAACAGGCAGCGGAATTTTCTCAGATCTTTCTCTAGTTGGGAATCTGTCTGAGACCAGATTAACCAGAAATACTACTTTAAATTCGAGTCCTTTTGACGCATGAACAGTTAGGATATTTACCGCATCTCTTTCGCTTAAGTCAATGTCCGCAGCTGTTGGGCTGTCTCCCATTTGAAGCATGAGGGAAAGCCATTCAGCTAAAGTAAAGATATTCGCATCCCTTCTTTCCATTTCAAAGTTTTTAATTCTATCAAAAAACTTTGCAATATTTTGAACTCTACGCTCTTCTTTTACAGAATCTGTAGTGATTAAAGTTAAATAAAGGCCTGATTCTTTTATAAAATCAAAAAGAATTTGACCGGCCATTTCTTTTTTACTTTTTTCAAGATGCCTCATTGCCATTCTTTTAAAATTTTCTAATTTCTCTTGAGTCATCGGCTTTAAAAATGTTTGATTTAAATCAAAAAGAGATTCAAATAAGCTTAGATTTTTCTTTTTTGCAAAATTGAGAAGATAATTCAGTTCAATATATGGAATTTCAAAAATGTCCATAGAAAGTACTCTGAAAAGTGAAATAGAATCCGTTAGATTTGTTAGAAAAGTGAGATATGCGATTAAATCTTTTATTTCATCTTGCTGAAAAAGATATCCGGGACCTAAGAATTGAAACGGAATTCTATGTCTTTGTAGAGCTGTAGTTATAGGCTCTGCATGGTTATTAGCTCTAACTAAAATTGCAAAATCTTTATAGTCATAACTTTTATGCAGTTCTGCTATCTTTTCTGCAATTTTATCTGCCTCGTCTTCTGATCTTTGCTCGTGGATCAGCTCTATTTCCTTATTTTTTGCATTTGTTTGGCTCTTTAATTTTTTATCTATTTTTTCTACAATCTCCAGTCTATTTGGATTATTATGCTGAATTAAATCATAAGATGAATCGAGTATTATTTGGGTAGATCGGAAGTTATCGGTTAGAGTTATGATTTTTGCTTTAGGAAAGGTTTTTTTAAATTGAAGAACATTTGAAACTGCTGCTCCACGAAACCTATAAAT
The DNA here is from genome assembly GCA_038078635.1 of Patescibacteria group bacterium. GTDB lineage: Bacteria > Patescibacteriota > Microgenomatia > Levybacterales > UBA12049 > 2-01-FULL-39-10-A. Next base: position 4,820 of record JBBTWB010000004.1, read on the forward strand.
GGATTGATCATCATCTGCAACAACTGTTATATTCTTATTTTTTCCTGCAAGCATTATTGCCAATTCATTTTGGGCATAGTTAGTATCCTGGAATTCGTCTACCAGAATAAATTTAAATTGTTCTTGATATCTCTTTAAAATATTTGGACGTTTTCTAAACAGAAGCAAAGTGTTTGAAATGAGATCTGAAAAATCCATCACTGATTCTTTATTTTTTAGCTCTTCATATTTTTTATATGCGTTGGCAAGCTCAGCGTATTGCGTGACTTCTAACTCCTGACTTCTAACATCTGACTTTTTTTGTTTGTTTACCCATTTAAGATATTCACCTGGCGTTATATCTTCATCCTTAAGCCTTGAGAAGTGAGTTAAAAGCCCGTCAAGAAATTTAGTTGGATTTCCCAAAGGTTTAAAAAGGATTAATCCTAATTCGAAAATATTTTGTCTAAGAAGTAAAATTGATTCGGAATTTGAAGCCAATTTATAATTTGGATCAAGTCCTATACTATGAGCATCATCCCGAAGAACTCTGTCACAAAATGAATGAAAAGTATGAATCCATAGATTTGTATACCCATAAGGAAGAAGGATATCCACCCTCTCCTGCATTTCAAAGGATGCCTTATCTGTAAAAGTTAACGCCAGGACTTCAGGCGGAGGAGTTTTTTTATCAATTATAAGATGCTTAATTCTTTCAGTTATTACTGTAGTTTTTCCTGTTCCTGCGCCGGCTATAATCAGAAGCGGGCCCTTTTTATGTTCAATAGCCTCTAGTTGTTTATTGTTTAACCTTTTTGTCATAGGAGAACTTGTAAAAGCAATTATAAACTCTAACATAAGTAATTGGTATAATCAACGTAACTTATGAAGGCGCAAAAGTTAGAGTTAACATTCTTTAAAAAAGTAAAATTGACTAAAGACACTTACGAATTTTATTTTGAAAGACCCGACAAGTTTAATTTTAGATCAGGTCAATATTTAAAGATATTTTTGCCGATTGAAAATCCCGATATCCGGGGAACTTCGAGGTATTTTACAATTTCTTCAAGTCCGCTTAACAAATCACACCTAACAATTACAACAAAAATTATAAGAAGCTCCTTTAAATTAACTCTGAATAGCCTAGTCTCCGGTAAAAAGATAAAAGCATTTGGACCAATGGGGTATTTTAATTTTAATCTAAAAAGTGAGAAACCAAAATTATTCCTTGCCGGAGGAATTGGAATTACTACGTATCATAGTATTTTAAAAACTCTTGAGAAGAAAAAAATGTCTTTTAATATTTTATTAATTGTATCTTTTTCTAAAAAAGAAAACGTAATTTATTTTGATGAGCTTAAAGAAATTGAATCGAAGAATCCAAAAATTAAAATTATTTACTCGTTGACTAAAAAGTCTTTTGATAAGTTTGAATCCGGAAGAATTAATAAAGATTTAATTATAAAATATTGCCCAAATTACTTAGACTACGAAATATTTATTGTAGGCTCTGAGTCATTTGAGGAAAACTTGATTAAGCTTGTTAAAGATATGAATGTAGTTGAAGAAAATATTTTTACAGAAAATTTTCCGGGATATTAAGCTTCTATTTTATCAACCGTCTGATTTTCTAAATCTTTTGTGGTATTAAGTTTTTTACCGATTTTTTGAAAGGAAGTTAGAACATTACCAAATTGACTTGAGGCATTTCCAATGTGTTTTCCTAGAATTCCCAAGTTGTCATCCACTTTTTCATAATCCACTTGAAGAGCTCTAAGCATAGCAAAAACTTCCCGGGTTTTTGATTCAATTTTCTTTCCCTCAAAGGAAAGAAGTATTACCTGCAAATGCGCATATAATGTGGTAGGAGAAACCGCGTAAACTCTTTTACGTCTGGCATAATCAAGTATATCCGGGTTATCAGCAATCTCATAATAAACAGGCTCTGACGGAATATACATAAGACAAAAATCCATTGTTCCTTCCTCGGGCAAAATATACTTTTTAGAAATATCATCAATGTGTTTTTTAACATCTCTTATAAATTCTTTTTTAAACGCTACTTTTTCAGTTTGATTTTGCGCTTTCATCATTTTCTGGAAATTTTCCATTGGAAATTTTGAATCAATTGGTAGAATTCCTGCGTCAGTTTTAATAGCAGCATCAACTTTTTCACCACTCCTAAATTGATATTGAAGATTAAAACTATTCTTAGGAAAGGTTTGGGAAATTAAATCTTTTAACACTTCTTCTCCAATATTTCCCCTGAGTTTTGGACTTTTTAGAAAGTCCTGGAGCTCTCTCATGTTTCTTCCAATTTCCGACATTTCACCGACTCCTTTATTTACATCTCTTATTGCAATAGCCGCTCGGTCCAGCCTTTCGTTTAGCTGTCTCGAATTTTCCTGTAGCGTTTTTGCAATAGTAGAATTGGTGTCGTTGATTGAGGTCTGCATGCTTTTTAGCCATTCAGTTAAGGCTTTATCGGAGGTTTGTGAATTTTGTTTCCTGTTCAGCAAGAAATAAAGAGTAGATAAACCAATTACAAATGCGGCCAAAATTAAGAGCAGTTCATTTTGCATGTAGGGATTATTGTATCATGACAAGTCAAAATATAGATTTGGGTCGGCGTCGATTTTTTGCCAAGTCACAACTTTGTTATTAAAAAACGCAGCCGCGGCAATCATGGCAGCGTTATCAGTACAAAGCTTTTTGCTCGGAGCAAAAATCTTGGCTTTTAACTTCTGGCTTCTGACCTCTAACTCGAGTTCGTTTCGGAGAGTTTGGTTGGCTGCAACTCCTCCTCCAAGAAGAATTGATTTTGCATTATATTTTTTTGCAGCTTTCAAAGTTTTTCTAACAATAACATTTACAATTGCTTTCTGAGCAGCTAAGCAAATATCGTTTACCGTCTCTTCATTAAGCTTGGTTTTCTCAACCTCTCTCGAAACAGCAGCTTTTAGTCCTGAAAAAGAAAAATCAAAATCTTTTGAGCCAATCATTGGCCTTGGAAACTGATATTTATTAGCATCTCCTTTTTTTGCATGCTGTTCAATATATGGTCCGCCGGGATACGGGAGCTTCAAAAGCCTTCCTATCTTGTCCAGTGCTTCTCCTGCCGCATCATCCCTGGTTCCGCCAAGCCATTTTAAGTTCCCGTGCTTGTTTAACAGTATTAAATCCGTATGTCCTCCTGATACGATAAGGCCTATTGCCGGAAACTCCGGCACGGCAGAATTTGAAATTTGAAATTTGAAATTTGAAATTTCGCTAACGAAGTTGGCGTATATGTGGCCCAGTAAATGATTAACCGGTATTAAAGGCTTGTTCCAAATATAGGAAAGCGTTTTTGCTGTTTCAACCCCAATTAAAAGTGAACCAATAAGTCCCGGTCCATACGTTATTGCTATTATGTCAATATCTTTTGGTTTGAGATTCGCTTTTGACAACGCTCCGGAAATAACAGGAATTATATATTTTACCTGTTCTCTTGCGGCATTTTCGGGAACAATTCCGCCGCTTTTGGAATGTAGAGGAAGCGAGGATGCAACAATATTTGAAATGAGCTTTATTTTTTTGGAATATTTATCTCCGGAAACTATTGCAGCTGCTGTTTCATCGCAGCTTGTTTCAATGCCAAGAATGAGCATAAATTAGAGGTTTTGTATCTTTACCACAGAACCTTCTTTAATAGCATATTTATTTGCAAGTCCGGCGTTTATTTCTAAAACCTTATCCGATTTTTCTTTAGGACTATAAATTATTAAATCGTCATTTAGATTTGCCTGTACTTTTGCATTGCTAATGACAGTTATAACCTTTTCTTCTCTTATATAGATGATGTCTATCGGGAAGTTCATATTTTTCATCCAAAATCTATAGTAGTCAGGATTATCAAAAACAAATAGCATTCCCTGATTTTGTTTGAGACTTTTTGTCTCTGATAATCCAATCTGTTTTTGCTGATCCGTTGCTGCAACCTTTACTTTAAAAGTCTGATTACCAACACTTACCAGAGTGGTTTTCTTGCTTATGACAAGGGTTATTAAGAAGAGTCCGATAAATATTACAACACCGGCTCCAATTAGAAGTCTTATGTTCTCTTTAATAAAAAGTAATAATTTTTCCATTATTTAATAAATTCAATTAAATCGGTTGTTGATGGAGTCGCAATTCTATCTATTACTATTTTTAATTTTGCGCCTACCATCCTACATTGCTCTTTTCTTTTTTTAATCTGCCCGTCTCCTTTAGTTATTGCAATGATGTCCGGTTTAATTTGGACTATGAGTTTATCATATTCTTCATTTTTTGTCACGCCCCTAAGTTGGATTATGTAGTGAACGTATGGAAGAGCTGAAAGGATAGATGCTCTTTTAGTGGCACTATTTATAGGTCTATTTTCTCCTTTCCTTTTTTTTATATTTTCATCACTTTCCAGAAGTAAAAATAACACGTCTCCTTCTCTGGAGGCCTTTTCTAAAAATAAAACATGACCTTTATGGAGGATATCAAAACAGCCACCAACCAAAATTATCTTTTTTCCTTTGACTCTTTCTTGTTTGGAAACTTTTCCTGCTTCTTCTATTGTTAATATTTTGCCTGCCATAATTTTGGAATACTACCAATAAATACCAATTTCAAATAACCCAATAATAAAAAATATTGGAAATTTGACATTTGAAATTTGTAGTATTTGTTTATTCCTTCGTTCCACGAAGGTATACTGCCTGCCATGGTCTGTAATTTGAACTAAATTTATCAGCAATTATAACTTTCCCGTCTTTTGTAACAGTGCGGGTAAAATAAACATTTGCTCCCGAAGCCGCAAAATCAATCTGTTTAATTTGTCCTTTGGGTAAATTTGGATCATCTTCAAATTTGTCCGGAGGGGCTGGTGTTTGATTTGTTACGACCGGCGTACTCAGTTCAGAAATCCTGCCGTCTTTAGTTCCATAAATCATAAAAGTAAGTCTTAGTTCTTCCGGATCAATTATGCTTTGTATTAAAATATAATTCCCGGTATCATTTTTGAATTTAAGATCAACACTAGGAACATAAACCGTCGCATCAATTCCGGGAGGAGAATCTTGTTCATAATATCCTACTCTATATGCGTGCGCATTCCGCTCGACGATTGGAAGTCCTGAGTTTAGCGCTGCTCTGAATAAAGTCGTTGAGACTTGGCAAACTCCTCCGCCGTCTCCAAGGACTGTTTTTCCATTCTCTATTATATATGCCTGTTTGTATCCTGTTAATGAAGAGACATCCCCAACCGATTTTGCAAATGAAAACGTGTCTCCGGGGGATACCAGAACGCCATTTATTCTGCTCGCTGCAAGATTAACGTTGTAAATACGGGTTTCAATTGAGTGTTGGAATAATGACGTACCTGACCCTATCAGTTCTTTAATGCCCATTTTGTTTACTTTTTCAGTAGTAAGGGTTGGAGGAATCTTCTTCACAGGAATAGGAATAATTACAATTTTTTGATTTGTATAATTTAAAATTAAAAATGATT
>JBBTWB010000005.1:0-2511 GCA_038078635.1 Patescibacteria group bacterium
AATATTTTAGGATCAGTCAAAGTCCGTCCTTCACTATCAATATCGGATAAAGATATAACTGCCTTACCTTTTAGTCCCAATATGGACCCCGTTAATCCGGCCTTAAACATACCGAATCTTTTTCTTTCTGCAATTATCTCATCAATGGAAAGCTTGCTCTCCGGTATGTATGGTATACCTACAAGGCCAATCACAACATATGGATCGGGGGCTTCTCGACCACCTCCTCGGAAAAAATCTTCCTGAATGGTAAGAGCATACGGCGATATTTCTTCTTCTGGTTCATCCATAATTACTTAACAAGTTCCCAAATATTAAGATCTCCGTTTTTTAATTTAACTTTTCCAATCCATCCTTTAACTATTAAATCTGCAACTTTTGCAGGATCAGCGCCGGAATCATAATTCCACATTTCAGTCTTAGTGGCACCGGGGGAGACGCTAAAAATTCTTAAGTCCGGATAGTCAAGCGCAATACTTTTAGTAAATCCGATTACGCCAAACTTCGTCGCACAATATACTGACCGGCCGGGGAAGGCCATATGTCCTGCGCGGCTTGCAACGTTAATTATTCCTTCTTTTATCTGAGGAAGACATGCACTTGTGACTTTTATAAGTCCCTCAAGATTAGTTCTAATCTGATTTTCAATTTCATCAAAGGTTTCATTTTCAAATTTTTCCCAGCCGATTACTCCTGCATTATTTACCAAGACATCTATGTGTCCGAATTTTTCCTCAACTTCTGATACAGCATCTCTGATGCTCTGACTGTCTTGAACGTTTAGCTTAACCGCCAAAACATCAGGAGAACCTAATTCTTTGCATTTATCTGCGACTTTTTGAGCTCCCTTCAAATCACTATTATATGTAACTATAATTCTGGCTTTCTCTTTCGCAAAAGAGTAAGCGGTTGCTTCTCCGATTCCCTTACTGGAACCGGTTATTAAAATAATTTTATTTTCTAGATCCATTAAGTGCTTCTGTTGTATATTCCGATAAGTTCTGCTTTCTCAATGAGACTTCCTTGAATCTCCCTTTCCAACTCCTGCTTACTTATGTTAATACTGACATCAAGCTTTCTATTTAGCGCGAAAAGTTTAAAATGATAATGATGAACTCCTGAAGGCGGGCATGGACCTGTGTAGCCCATTTTTCCCCTACCATTCATTCCTTGCTCAGCACCTTCCGGCACATTGTTTTCTGAAATTTCTTTAAGATCCGGCAGCATATTCCAGATCATCCAGTGAGTAAATGTACCATTGGGTGCATCCGGATCATCCGTTATCAATGCCAAACTCTGGGCATTATTTGGCACTTCAGAGATTAAAAGCGGGGGATTAATATTTTCTCCATCACATGTATAAATTGGCGGGATTTTCTGATTTTCCAAAAATGCAGGACAATTTAACTTCATTATCTAATTTTAGCTGCTTCGCTTTAAAATGCAAGAAAAGAAACGGTTATTCCGAGATATAAACAGTTATTGAACCGTCATCATCCGCAGGGCTTACTGCTTTTGTCGATCCCTTTTCTTCCCGATTTCTCGCTTCTTCCTCTCTTCTTCTTGCTTCAATATAATACATAACTGCCTGTGTTCTATTTTTAACTCCCATTTTCCCAAGAATCGAAGCCATATATTCTCCGGCTGTTATAGCTGATACAAGCATTATTTCCGCAATGTCCTTACTATTTGCTGACTTCGCTTTTACTACCGCGTCAAGAAACATAGTTTCTGTTTTTGTTAAGCCTATTCTGGCAAGATTAAAATTACGCGGAACCAAAGTAGAAGTATCTAAATTGCCTGAGCTTATAGCTTCAATAACAATCCCAGTAGTATCATTAACACCATATTCTTTTCTGGCTTTAGCAAATATATGATCAACCGTAGGCTTTGGAATCCTTACTCTTTCAGCTATTTCGCGGGAGATTAAACCTTGAGCAGCCATAATCAGAATGTCTTTTTCACGCTGATCCGAAGCCGCCCTTTCCTTCTCTCTCCTTGCTACCTCTTGAATCTTAACAGATTGAGACTTAGGACTAGCTGATTCAAATATAAAATTTCCAGGATCCAGAATAAATCCTCTCTTTCTTGCCTCAAGTATAAAAGTCATCGCTTGATGTTTATTTTTGGCTCCAAGTTGATATAAAAGACTAGGCACAGTTTTATTTACAACAGCTTTTGAAATTCCCAAAGCGCTGGCGACTTGCTCATAAGATTCCACTCCGTTTGTCTCTACAAATCTATTAAGTATCATCGCTTCCGCATCTGTTAAATCTCCAAATCTATAAGGATCAAAATCAGGCGGCACTAAACTTGATAAATCTATTTAAAGTCGAACCTAAATTCCAATGGGTTGCAAGATAACTGTTGGGAGATGGTTTGGGGTTGAAATAGTCGTCGTTATTACAATCAAAGTGAAATGGGTAAAATCCAGAGCAGGCATTCCCAAATACTTCCCCCACCCCATCGGATTTACACATAATATCTGTTCCTCCCTGTCCAATTGTTGGA
>JBBTWB010000006.1:0-6372 GCA_038078635.1 Patescibacteria group bacterium
CGCTGACCCATACCGATTCATCGGCATGGCTCGAGGCTGATGGCTCGAAATCGGTTTCGACCGAGGTTGGTACCACCTACGTGTCATCGAAGCAGCTTTCGAACTACCCGATGACCGAGGTCACGATCAACGAGATCCCGCAAGGGGTTTTCATCAGCCGAAGGGCTGTGGGCGCGTGGGACTATGATCCGCTCGACGCTGCTGACTCCAGCTTGACTCCGGGATACCAGAGCATCACCGGCGAGATCGGTTTCATCGAGGCCTACTGCGCCCACATCTAGAACAACTCCTCCTGCAAACGGGAAACGCCAAGGTATTTGGTTGCCTGCTTTCGCAAGCGCGACAGCAACAAGGGCTGACCAAGTTCAATAGGTTTTTCCTAGGAAAGAGCGGCGTAAGATGCGTTGTCTGAGGCAATCCGCCTCTCGCCCTTCCGGGCAAACAACAAATCTACCGCCGCTCCCTATTTCTCTCTTTTTAATCAAAAACTCCAGAAATTCTATCCTTTAGTAATTTTGATATATTGACAGAGATGTATCAGTTTGTTATTTTATAGATACTTAATCTATATATTGAATATTATCAATATATACTCGAGGCTATGCCTGATCAAAATCTATCAATCAGCAACCTACCCGATCTTCTAACAGTCCGCGAGGCCGCTCAAGTTTTACGCGTATCCCCTTTAACTCTAAAGAGATGGGGCAAAAGAGGAAAACTCCCCGCAATCAGAATTAATTCCAGGGGTGACCGGAGATACAGAAAAGAAGCAATCCTCTATCTTTTAGGCATCCAGATCAAAGAAGACTAGGCGAAGCCAGCTACTAACTTCTAACTACTCACCTATAACTTAATTTCAATCCTGTTAGTTGTCAGAGGCTAGTAGTCAGAAGCGAAGCTAAACGCTTCGCGTATAATCAGCTTGGTGCAGCAGTTTAATCTTTTCATGGTCCGGATTGTCAAAATGCTCCTTAATGAATGCAAAAGTTTCATTTGGAACCTGCGTATTTACAAAAACATTAGTGCCGACTTCAAACCCGCCTAAAATTTTAATCCTTGGAATAAGCCTCAAATACCAACCGTTTCCCGGATATATATAAAAATTAAAAGAAAAATCGTGGCCATAACGGAGATCTAGAATTTCATGAGTTCTCTTAAGCGTAAAAGCTAAATCCATAAGCTCTTCTTCCGTTGCTTCACTAAACAATCTCCCCTCTTTTTTAGGCGCAATCCAGACTTCATCCGGCCATTGGCTGGTATTTGGACAAAAAATATAGAAACATGCGGTTTCTTTAACCTCCTCGTCCGTTAGCTTTAAAACGGGTATTTCAAGCTCAATATCATTAGGAATTACCACCAACTGAGTATGAGGATGAGGAAGACTTTCTCCTGCATTTTTACCCTGGTTATGGAAGATATATACCTGACCGCGTTCTTTATGTGTAACAAATCTTTGATGAAAGGTTTTAATTATATCTTCGGCCTGACTATGCGTAAGCTCATCAAAATTTTTGTGATGATCATCGGAATGGATGATTATTTCATGAATCGGTGCGAAAGGAAATTTGTTATTTACAACTCTCACCTGATTTAAAGAATAAATCTCCTGTTCAAAGCCTGGCTCAAATGGACAAGGAGGCTCTTTTCCATTAGCTTGATCAGGCCTTTTTGCTCTTTTTGGGGCTAAAATTACCCATTTACCGGAGGACTTACTTTTAACAAAAGAAAAATCATTCATTATCGCTCTACTTTTGATGATAGAGCATTTTTTACAAAATTAACAGCCCACTCGTAAACGTTATTCTCGTCTAAGTTCTTGGTCATCGATTTTATCCGTCTGACCTTTTCTTCTTTCCTCATTTCCAGTGCCTCTCTTATAGCTTCTGAAACCTGCTTAAAGTCATATGGATTAACAATTAGAGCAGAATCAAGATCAATTGATGAGCCTGCAAACTCAGAAAGAACCAGCATTCCGGGATTTTCCGTTACTGAGGAGGCCGCAATAAATTCTTTTGAAACCAAATTCATTCCGTCATCCCTTGGTGTAACCAGACAAACGCTTGCTCCCTGATAAAGATGTATTACGTCTTCTCTTTTTAGAATATGGTAAACCAGATGTATAGGCTCGTAATCTCCTTTTCCGAATCTAATATTAATCCTCTCAGCCATAACTCTTACTTCTTTCTCAATATTTTTATAAGAATCGATCTTTTCCCTGCTTGGAGCAATTATTCCGAGATAAATTACTTTTCCGACATATTTTTTATTATTCTCAAAGAACTTTTCCAGAGATTGAAGCCTTATTATCAAGCCTTTTGTATAATCAAGCCTATCAACTCCTAAAACTACTTTATATTTTTCAAAAAGACTGGTTAATTTTTGCGGAGAATTATCAATTCCTAATATATTCCTGACAATTCTTCCCATTTTAGAATAATCCCTTGGGATAGCCAAAGACTTAACAACGTCTGTATCAATTCCCATAGGAAGATTTGCGATTGTCGTTACTTTTCCTTTGTAATAAACCTGTCTTTTTTCCTCATCGATTCTTGCTTCGAGCTCACGTCTTACGCAATTCAAAAAGTTAATCGCTTGATAATTCCTATGGAATGCAATGAAATCAGAGTTTAACATGCTCTCCAGAATTTCTTTTTTCTGAGGTAAAATGCGGAAAGTTTCCCAAGTTGGCCATGGAATGTGCCAGAAAAGTCCTATCGTAGTGTTTTTAGGTTTGTTCAAATAAGCTGGGACCATGCAAAGCTGATAGTCATTAATCCAGATAAATGATTTTCCGTTTGTTTCATCTTTTATTGCCTTTGCAAACTTTTCATTTACTTTCTTGAAACCTTCAAACCAACTGTCATCAAATTTAGGGCTAACAAACGAAACGTGACAAAGCGGCCATAAAGTCTGGTTGGAAAAACCATAATAATATTTCTCAAGTTCTTCATCCGTCACAAAAAGTCTTTTAAGCAGATAGTTTCCGTCGGGGGCTTGAACAGGAAAAATTCCTCTTTTATCAACAACTTCCCTATCTTCTTCAGTTTTAGCTCTCGCAATATATGTAGCCTTGGAAGCTTTTGCAATAGGATCAAATGCCGTAGAAACTCCGCCTGCAGACATGGCTGCGGATAACTTGCCAGAACTTGATTTTCTGTGCGTGAGAGTTTCTGCATCCGCAGCGATTATCATTTTAAAATCCTGTTCAAGGAAATATGCTTGAAGATCTTTAAAATTTGTCATATAGAGTTAAATTTTACTATTTTTTAAATAAATATTCCAATCTCGTATCACTTGCCTATAGATTTTCTCATAACCGCTAGCCATATTCTCTTGACTGAACTTTTCAGCTTGTTTTCTTGTTTCTTTTCTATCGATAGTGCCTATTTTATTCATCTTTTCGACCATTTTGTCAATATTTTCAACAAGATAACCTGATTTTCCATCTTGTATTAGTTCGTGAGCGTCTCCCCTCTTAAAAGAGATAATAGGAGTTCCTAAGGCTTGAGCCTCAATCATGACTAGTCCAAAAGGTTCGTCCCATTGTAGAGGCGAAATAAAGGCTCTTGCGCCACCTAAAACTTTTACCTTTTCTTCCAAGCTTACTTCTCCCAGCCAAATTATGCTTTTACGATCAATTAAAGGCTTTACCTCATTTTCAAAATAACCAACGCTTAAAGGATTACTTTTATCATAGGGTCCTACCAAATAAAGCTTTTTGTTTGCCTTTTTAGCTCCTAGTATTGCTTCTTTTGTGCCTTTTTCAGCAATAATTTTTCCTATCCAAACAAAATAATCGCTTGGGTTTGGATTAAATTTATAAAGCGTGAGATCAATGCCGTTATAAACAGTTCCCACAAAATTTAAATTTGATCCTTTTCTCTGAGAATCCGAAATTGAGCTAAAGGGAAGAAAAGAATATTTTGTTAAAATTTCTGCCCGATCTGGATAAAGTTCATCGTCGGGAAGAAGAAAATGAGGAGTGAAAAGAACTGGAGTCTTTGATTTAGATGCTAGCTCCAGTGCATAGTAATCTTGGAAGCGATTTAAATGGATGTGTAAAATATCGAACTCATCTACCATATCAAAAGCTTTTTTAATATGACTTAAAGTATACTTCTTATTCTCCCATGCATTACCTAAATCCATTTCCATTAAGGGCTTATCAATTGTTGGGATCAAATTAGCTTTAACTTTTGCGGTTTTTGGCCCAAATAAATAGACCTCGTTATTTTTGGAGAGACAATTTACTAAATTATAGACAACAAGTTCAGTTCCCCCATATCCTTTTGGAGGAATATTATGCCATATTGGTCCTAGCATTCCTATCTTCATATAAATCTGCCGGATTATAACACTATCCTGAGATTTTCTCTATTAAGACTAATATAACAAACTTTAGAAGATTTGTTTGTCTTTTTATGCGCCATGGTTGAATTATCAAACGGAAAAGCCATTCTAAGCCCAGGCTTCTGACAAATTTTGGGGCACGGCGGACTTTTCCCGAGATAAAGTCAAACGCACCTCCTACCCCTATTGCGACACTTACATCAATATTCGGCAAATTATCATAGATCCAAATTTCTTGTTTTGGCGCGCCAAAGGCCACGAAGAGAATGTCGATCGGAGTATTCAGTATTGAGTATCCCGTATTGAGTATTTTCTTGCTTGATACTGGATACTGGATACTGGATACTTCTTTGTCAACTTCTAAGCCTGGCCACTCGGATGCGGCAAATGCAACCTTCAAACCCGGATACTTTGACACTAAGCACTCGGCGGTAAGTTTTGCTACGTTTCCCTTACCTCCAAGAAAGCCCACCGTTATAGGCTGTTTGGTAACTGCTTGGGAGAGCTTTTCAACGAGGTCCGACCCGTGGACCCTTCCTTTGAATGATTTTCCAAACATTTTGCCCGCCCAAACCGCACCGATACCATCAACCAAGGCTAAATTGGCTGATTTTAGGATTTCTTCATACTCAGGGTCTCGTCTTGCAAGCATGATAATTTCAGAATTTATCGTTACAACAAAACACTTCTCTCCCTTTTTTTTAGCTTTTGTTACTAAATACTCTAGGGTTTCATCAAAAGATAAACTCTTTATTTGAAAAATTGCATCTCTTATTTTCATATTATCTATCTTTTACTATAAGTTGTATTATAACAGAATTGTACATGGAAATATTGATAGTATGGGTATAAGAATTACTCAAGTTTACGCTCATAATATGAGGTTTTAAAGCTAAAAATCTGCTGTTTTTAGATTTAGACATAATAAATAAACTATAAACAATACGAGGTGTGAAAAATGAAAGCTCTTTTATTGGATTTGCAGTTAAATTCATATTTGTCCTCAATACTAGAGGTTTATCCTGAGTTAGCGAAGGATTATTTTCTTGAAATACTTCTTTTGTACAGTTCTATGTTCTCCATAGCCACACCTGTTCCTCTCACTACGCACAAAAGCGCATCTTCTGCGGTGTGACAAGGTACTCCCGTATGTTTTGTCATAAATTTATCAAAATTATTAAGGAGTGATGTTCCTCCACTCATAACGATTCCTTTGTCTATTATATCTGATGCCAATTCCGGTGGTGTTTTTTCAAGAACCCTTTTGACTCCTTGGACTATCTCGAGTAAAGCCGGTGTTATAGCTTCGCTTATCTGTTCCTGAGTCAGTTCAATCGTGCGAGGAAGTCCTGTTATGCTGTCTCTTCCCCGGATCTCCATTTTTATTGCTTCAGCCTTATCCTTATCTTCTACCAAGGCTGTTCCTATCTCAATCTTTATCTCTTCTGCTGTTCTTTCTCCAATTAAAAGATTAAACTTCTTCCTAACATATCCCGCAATTGCCTCGTCTATTTTATTGCCGCCTAAGCGTACGGAATCATGCTCTACGACCCCTCCTAGCGAAATTACAGCAATTTCAGTTGAGCCTCCTCCCATATCAACAACCATATTCCCTGCAGCCTGAGCAATTGGAATTTTGGCTCCTATTGCAGCAGCCAAAGGCTCATCGATTAAATATGCTACTTTTGCCCCTGCTGACATTGTGGCATCAAGTACTGCACGGCGTTCTACCTGAGTTACCCCTGAAGGAATACAAACCATGACTTCAGGTTTGAAAAAACGGCTTGAACCGCACGCTTTATCTATAAAATAAGAAAGCATAGCCTCTGTTATGGTGTAATCGGCTATAACCCCATCCCTAAGAGGCCTCATGGCTACAATATTTCCGGGAGTTCTCCCTAACATTTCCTTAGCTTCTTTACCAACAGCCACAACCTTATTTTCTTCCGCGGTTACGGCTACAACCGTAGGCTCATTTATAACTATTCCCTCACCCACGAGATAAACCAACGTGTTTGCAGT
>JBBTWB010000006.1:6472-12243 GCA_038078635.1 Patescibacteria group bacterium
GGTTGGAATCAATTATAACACCCCCTCAATTACTTGCAAGACACACAAACTAAATCATATAATCTAAATTAGTGAATAAACAAATAGCATTATCGATTGCAATTTTTGCATCATTAGTATTTGCCACAATTCTCGTAGTGTTATATGGCAAAGGTTATAGATTTGGCTTTGGAGAAGGCAAAGTTGAGCTCAACGGAACAGGAATACTCGTTACGAAAAGCATTCCTGACGGTGCTTCTGTTTTTGTTGACGGAAAGCTAAAGACTGCAACTGATAATACGATTAATCTTGCTCCCGGACAATATCAGGTAAAAATAGAAAAAGAAGGCTATTTCCCTTGGGAAAAGAAAATAAAAGTCCAAACTGAGGCTGTAAGCAGGGCTGAAGCCCTTCTCATCCCAACCGCTCCCAAGCTTGAGAGCATAACTGATGTAGGAGCCGCAAGTCCCGTAATTGACCCGACTCTTACTAAAATTGCCTTTGTAGTCGCCTCACAATCCGCTATAAGAAACGGTGTTTATGTATTTGATATGAAATCCAGTCCTCTCTTGACTCTTCAAAGCGCCTCAACCCAAATAGTAGATGACACAACAGATCTTTTCTCACAAAGCAAAATCAGCTGGTCTCCTGACGGAAAAGACTTGATTGCTACTATTTCAGCCTCAAACGGATTCGAAACTACATATTTACTAGATACAGATAGAGCAAATAATCCGCCAAATGACGTAACAGATACTCTTTCTACCGTTAATACAAGCTGGACAAGGATTAAAGACGCTAAGGAAAGAGCGGTTTTGAATTCTCTTCCATCCAGGGTACGTACTGTTGTAAGGCAAAACTTTAAAGTTATTAGCTATTCTCCTGACCAAAACAAAATACTATATGAAGCTTCAAGATCCGGAACTCTTCCGGTTATAATAAAGCCAAGGCTGATTGGAGTAAATTCTACGCCTGAGGTAAGAACTATAGAGATAGGCAGAATTTACGTTTATGACGTTAAAGAAGACAGAAATTATCAAATGGATCAAGCTAATTTTCAAGGCGCATTTAGCTGGTTTACGGACAGCAAACACCTAATATTTGTAAGGAATAAAGAGCTTCATATGATTGAGTATGACTCTCTCAACGATACTACTGTTTATGCTGGGCCATTTATTGAAAATTATGTTTTCCCATGGCCTGACTCAACAAGAATTGTTTTATTAACTAATTTGGGAAACAGCAAGATACTTCCTAATCTCTACACAATCAGCCTCAAGTAGTATTAAGTATCTAGTATTTTGTATTTAGCATAGCGCGGGGAGCTTGGGAAATTTTCGCTATTATTATTTGCGAGGGGTGGTGCGAGAGGAAGGGATCCCGACAGCGCGGAATCAGTGAGTCGTGAATGAGCACTGGTGGGAGGGAGAACGAGCGACAGGACCCCGAGCAGGTTGGCGACCTCAGCGCAGACCTACTGTTTGAAAATCGTGTCAGTCTTTCTAGGCCTTGCAAAGACGAGCAAGCGCTTCCAGGCTGTTCCCGGAGGCCAGCATGTTTGAAGAATTAAAGTTTCATTACCGCTCCTTGCATCCGTTATAAAAGAAACATCCTCAGGATCCGTGATTCTCGTATCTGTTACAAAGTAGTTATAACGCTTATTTTGATAGAATACTATGATCTCATCCCCTTTTTCAAGATCTTTAAGAAGATAAAAGACTGCATTATAACGTCCTACATTCCAGAAATTATCCGCAGAATGAGAGAACATATAAATATTGCCTGCGCCTCCGGGGAAAACCGAACCCTGAGCATGAGCAACACCTTCAAGTAATGCCGGTAAAAATGCTTCCTCGTTACTTGGATCTACATTTGCAATAACTCTTGCAGATGCACCGATTTTAGGTATCACAATACTAAACTCTGTATCAACAGGAATTATTGTTTGCTCTTTTGATCCAGTTAGTAAGCTTGAAAATGAAACAGATTGAGAAGGCTTGCCGCCTTGTTGCTTTATGAGATCTCCAAACGCTGAGCCTTCATCTGCAACTTTAAAAGTTACTCCCCTGGCTTTAATTACCTGGTATTGAACTTCATAATAAGCCGCAGGACCAAAAGTGGCAAATACTCCAAAAATTGCAAAAAGAAGTAAAAAGTTACCGATTGAGCGGAGAACTATATATTTTATGGCCTCATTTCTCTTCATACCTCAATAGTAGCAGAACTTAGAAGTACTAACAAAATATATGCGTCCCCGAGAGGAATCGAACCTCCATCGCACCCTTAGGACGGGTATGCTCTATCCGTTGAGCTACGGGAACTTTATTGTATTTTAGCATATTAGGGTTTAAAATTGAGGCAAGCGGAGTGTAGTGAATTGGCATCACGCTGCGTTCGGGACGCAGAGACAGAGGGTTCGATTCCCTCCTCTCCGACAAATTTAAGAAGGATGGATAATCTGGTTTATTTCCGAGGTTAAAGAGTAAATTCGACCTTCGTATTCTTCAATTGCGCGTCTTTCAACCTCAGCAGAATCCATTTCCCTATCCGGATGCCTAGATAGAATATCGTCAAGCCTATTTTGTGCCGCTATTAATTTTCTTTCTTCGACTCCTAAGCTTTCACGCAGTACATTTAATCTTGGATTCTCCGGAGTAGTTGGCCCTGCTTGGCCTGGCTCTGGTGGCATTTGAACTATTTGAGGAGGTTCTAAGGAAGCTGTCTCAACCGCAGGAGCTTGGGGCTCCCGAACAAACACGGGTTCACCCGCTTGAGCCTGCAAGGCGTCGCCTTGCGAAGCTGGAGTCGACTCAGGTTCTCTCGGAGTAGCTTGAGGACGTTCTAGCGGTGTGACCGGGGTTGGAGGAGTTGCTTCAATATAAGTTTGATATGCCGATGGTCTTTTAGGCTGTACCGGCTCGATCAGAGGTTTAGCAGGAGGAGTAATATATCCAAACATTGCCATTGCTTTGTCTATACTAGTCTCATCATTAGCTTTTGCTGCAAATATAGTTCTTGCGCGTATTCCTCCAAGCCCAATTCTTCCCAAACCCCTGGCATCCGGATTTTTATCATGAATATCTCCTGACCTCTCTTTTGGATCCTCAAACGCCGAACCCATAACTGCTACGATTCCCCTGTGCGCATCCCCGGTCCTCAAATATCTATCTTTATCAATCAAATCTCTCCCCAACTGTATATATTCATCCGGCCTCATTATTTTATCCCCGGCCAAACTTTTTCCTAAGACATCACACATTTTGCGGGCTAAAAGATATTCCTTTAGCCTTACAACATCAAGAGTTGCAACAACTTTTGGTCCGAGAACCGGGCGGTTATGAGTTTCTAAAACGACAAAAGGAACAAGCGTTAAAGCATTAACTTCTCCATAACGCCGGTTTTCCACCATTCTCTCAACTTGTTTTTTTATTTCTTTCGATTCCGCGGCTCTCCTTCTCTTGGCATATTCATCGGGGAAATTTATCTGAAGATAAGTATTAAAAAAATCTACCTGATCCATTGTTGCCATTCCTTCTTCTAAAGCTCCTCCTAAAGTGTTTTTATTCCCAGCGACTTCAGCTCCGCTCGACCATGTTTGATGAGGAGCGTCCTTATCTGATGACATGTATTGCCTGACCTCATTTTTTGTAGACAAATGACTAACGGCGTGGGCAATTGTAGAATATTTATCAAAATCGGCAACCGGCCGGTTTGTATAAACAACTGCGCCTACAAGCGGATCATAATAACCTTCCCTATTATCTCCTTTGGGATTTGTTGCATATGTTACGGGTTCAAACGGAGGAATCGTAATCTCAAGTCTTGATAATTTTGCGTTTATGAGGTTTCCCGCAGCTGCTTCAATGCCTTTAAACTGTTGCTGAGCTTCCAGGCCAGGTTCTGCAAGAATAATACCTTGCCGCTTTTTCTTCTTCTCATCTTCAATTGAAGCCCAAACTGAAGGCTCGATCTGATCTGCAAGAGGTTTTTCTAGTCCGATTATTTTTAAATTTGTCGAAGCGTTAAGTTCATTCATAACCTCATTATTACACGATTTATCAGATGGCACAATATTGCCAAATCTCCTCTTGCAATTTTGTGCAGGCAAACTTAAAATAGAAAAATGCAAAAGAAAAAAAACCTTCCTGACACTTCCCCATCTTTCAATTGGCAGGAAAACATTAAAAAACAGCAAAGACAGGATAATATGAAAAAGTATGGTATTTGGCTTGGAATAATTGCACTTTGTGTTGCCGGCCTTGCAGCACTTGTCATGCTGGCTACTAAAACTTCTGCTCCCATCACTCCGGTAGAGCAGCCTAATCTTCCAAAAGTAACCTCAGAAGACATTATGCTGGGAGACCCTAAGGCAAAAGTGACTATTATTGAATATGCGGATATGCAATGCCCGGCATGCGCTACCTACAACTCAATTATCGATCAGGTTCTCGAAAACAATAAAGGAAAAGTAAGACTCGTCTTTAGATTCTTTCCTTTAAGGAATCTTCATCAAAACGCTTTAATCAGCGCCCAGGCAGTATATTCCGCAAACAAGCAAGGCAAATTCTCCGAGATGAAAGATATTCTATTTAACAAACAATCTGCCTGGGAAACCGAAAAAGATCCAAGATCTATTTTTGAAGGCTACGCCGCAACAATTAAAGGAATGGACATAGAGAAATTTATGGCAGATATGAATTCGGATGGAGCAAAAAACGTAGTATTAAATGGTGAAAAAGAAGCAATAGGACTGGGGCTTAATTCTACCCCATCATTTTTTATAGGTAACAAATATATAGTGCCAAAAGGCTACGACGATTTCCAAGCCCTCATTGATCAGGAATTGAAGTAAATCCGAATATCGAATTTCTATTGCTCATCCGGGAGATAAATGTGCTCGGCGTCTGTTCTGCTCCATTCAAAGATTTCATTAGGCGCAAACATTAACCCTCTTTCTTTCTCTGCAGCTATAGCATCTTCTGAAGCGTGAATTAAATTATACTGCTGACTCATTCCAAAATCCCCTCTTATTGTCCCCGCCTCTGCATCCCGGGACTTTGTAACTCCTGTCATCTTCCGGATTGTTGTAATTGCCTCATATCCTTCCCAAAGCATTGCAACGACTGGATATGACTTCATATATGATTTCAAACCCTGGAAAAATGGCTTTTCTTTGTGGTGTTCATACCAAGACTCAAGCAGTGAATCGTTTAGTGCGATCATTTTAATTCCGACGAGCTTTAAGCCTTTCCGCTCAAATCTATGAATAACTTCACCAATTAATCCGCGTTGTACTCCATCCGGCTTTACTATAACTACTGATTGCTCCATTGCTTACTATTGTAAATAGTAAATTGTAAATTGTAAATAGGGCGCTTAATCCGCGAGGGGTGGTGCGAGAAGAAGGGTTTATTATTGCATTTCAAACTAGGCGCGGGGAGCTTGTGAAGTTTTCGCAACTTATTTTTTGCGAGGGGTGGTGCGAGTGGGAGGGATCCCGACAGCGCGGAATCAGTGAATCGTGAATGAGCACTGGCGGGAAGGAGAACGAGCGACAGGACCCCGAGCTGGTTGCCAAACTAGAGCTTGAGGAGTTTCTCGAATCTTTGTCTATTGGCATTTTCTGTCTTTTTATCTGCCCCAAAATCCCCTATAACTGCAAGATTTATGGTTCTATCTATCAAATATTTTTTAGCAACTTTCAAAATATCTTTTGACGTAATATTATCAATCTTCTTAAGAACTTCATAAGGATTTTCTATTTTTTCCTCTAAAGTTTGTTGCGTTGAGTA
>JBBTWB010000007.1:0-3041 GCA_038078635.1 Patescibacteria group bacterium
ATAAATGATCAAAGGCCAACAATTAACCCCTAAAGAGACTCAAGAAGCTTGAATTGTTTTTCTGGATCTCCACTAAATAAGAAGCTATTCACACAAAAAACACTAGCGCCTGCATTTTTTAAAACAGGCAGAGTGACGTCATTTACTCCCCCGTCAATCTCAAAAGCTGTAAACCCTTGATCCTTCAGGAGTTTGATTTTAGGGATCACTCGTGCGTTGAATGGCCTACCCGATGCTCCTGCAACGATACCCATCAAAAGAATCTGGTCTAAATCCGGAAGAGGGATATGGATATCGTCAATTGGAGTTTCAATATCCAGCGCTAAACCAACTGAACCTAAACTTCCCCCTTTTGCAACAAATTCTATTTGATCACTCATTTTTTCAATATGCCCCAGGAATCTCTTGAAACCAACTGAGCTTAAACTATCTAAATAGTTAACCGGTTCTTCTACCATTAAATGTGCTTCAAGCAAAAAGTAATTTGAATACTTTCTAAATTGTTCGAATTCAAAAAACGTAGAGTTATCGGTAAACTTACCATCTATAAAATCTATGTGGACCGAGCTTGCGAAGTTTTTGTAGATTGAGAATTTGGCTTCGATTTCTTCCCAAGTCTTCTCCAGAATTGTAGGAATTATCATTACTTACCTATTATAACCAAAACGTCGTAAGTTTCATCTTCTGAAAGATCAGTTGAAGTGTCTCCAATTGTGTAGTCCGTAGATAAATCTTTTTCTATTATTGCTAAATTCGATTTCTGAGAGGACTTTATTTTTATTGTGACGTCTGTATAATCAAAGTTGTTTGCATTTCCGGTTGAAGCAACAGTATAACCTGCTGTTTTTAACACTTCAGAAGCTTTCCCGGCAACTCCGGATTCTCCGCTACCGTTCTCAACCCTTACATTAATATCGCTTTTAGCAGTTGAGGCTGAACTTGCTGCCTTGGTTGGAGCTTTTGAGGGAGTAGCTGATTTCTCAGGAGTAGGACTTACCTCTTCTGTTGGGGTAGGAGTTTCGGAAACTGCGGGAGATGAATTTTCAGGTAAAGTTATAGTTTTGCTAACTTCTTCTTTAGAGCTGTCTCTTGTTACAAAATAGATTACTCCTCCCAAAAGAACGAGGATAAGAATAGAAAATAGACCGAACAAGAGGACCCTTTTGGACAGTTTTTTTCTTATAGGGGATCTGCCTCCTGAATAAGAAATTTCTTCCATAAATTTGTTTGCCTACTATAGCATATGAGTTGTCCCCGCGCAACAATTAACATTTGCTATAATAGTCATATGCCCAAACAATTTATCCTGTTGTTTATTGTTCTTGTTGTCTCTTCACTTTTTCTGGGAATAACACGTGCAAGAGGAGATGAATTAGATGATATTAATAAACAAATCAATGATCTAACTAGTGCTTTAAATCAAAGTAAAGCCGCAACAGCGCCTCTGGAAACCCAGCTCAGCGGAATAAAATCCCGCGTTGCCTTTATAGAAGCTGATCTTATCAATAAGCAAAAAGATATTGATAAAAGCTATAAGAATCTAGCCAAACAACAAATAATCTTAAACCAGGCAATAAGAAACTTTTATATAAAAAGTTACTATAATTCTCCTTTCCTTGTTTTTTTGTCCGGTTCATCAGCTACCAAAATTACACAAATTTTGGCTTATCAAAAAGCTGCAACTGACCAGGATAAGGCAATAATTACAAATATTGCGCTCTCAATTAACAGTCTTGAGCAAAAACAGACCACTCTTAAAGATGAGAATTCCCGGCTTGCTCTGACTAAAACTAAACTGGATAAAATCGTGGGAGATGCCAAAGGATATCAGGCTAATCTTTCCAGTCAGATTGCGGTTTTATCAGCAAAACAGCAATCAATTTTAAGCCAGCGCTTATCAAGTCTTAATATTCCCCTTACCGCCTATACCACCCAAGGCGGATGTTCAAGTGATTTAACAAACGGAAAAAACCCAGGATTTTCAGGTGGGTTTGCTTTTTTTACATTTGGCGTACCTAACAGGGTAGGGCTTAATCAATACGGCGCTAAAGGAAGAGCGGAGGGAGGCCAAAACGCACAGCAAATCTTATCTGCCTATTATAACGCCGACTACACAACAGGATATAACACCGGAATAAATATTCACGTTGTGGGAAGTAACGAGTATGGTCAATCCTTTGATCAAAACTGGAGCATAGAAGAATATCTAAAACACATATATGAGATCCCCAGCAACTGGCCTTCGGAGTCTCTAAAAGCTCAGGCAATTGCAGCAAGATCTTATGCTCTTGCCTATACTAATAACGGCTCCGGTTCAATTTGTCCAAGCCAAAGCTGCCAGGTAGTAAAACAGGAAGAAAATTCAGATGCATGGAAACAGGCAGTTTCTGACACAGCAGGAATAGTTTTAACAAATGGTGGAGCGCCTATTAAAGCCTGGTTTTCCTCTACTCACGGAGGTTATGTTTTTGCTTCCTCGGAAATAGGATGGAGTGCAACTGCCTGGACTAAAAATGCACAAGACGCAACTTCAGGAATCGGAAGTTTCTCGGATCTTCAATCAAATGCGTATGATAAGGCTTCACCCTGGTTTTACTGTGATTGGGGCTCAAGGAGTCAATATAGTGGAACAGCTTGGCTTAAGTCAGAAGAAGTTGCCGACATTGCAAACGTACTCATGCTTGTTGCCAGAGATGGAGGAACAAAAGAACATCTATATCAGCCGGATAAACCTAACCCTGCAGGAACTGATACATGGGATGCAAGTAGGGTACGGCAAGAACTTAGTAATAGAGGAGGATCCCCTCTTAGCAGCGCTAATAGCGTTTCTATAGGTGCAGATTTTGGAAGCGGAAGAACAAGTTCCGTAAATGTAAATGGCAACAGCTTCTCCGGAGCAGATTTTAAAACCTATTTTAACCTAAGAGCTCCTGCCAATCTTCAGATAGTCGGACCCTTATATAACGTTGAAAAAAACTAGTAAATACTATATTATCCGCCTAAGGAGAAAAACGTGCCGGATATTTTTATAGGAGAGGACC
>JBBTWB010000008.1:0-2391 GCA_038078635.1 Patescibacteria group bacterium
GGGAGATCGATATCCGAACAAAACTATTTTTGCTCTCGCAAATCCAATTAGTGCTAAATTATTTCAAAAAATAGGGGCAGGGGTAATGGATTACCCACTAGTAGCAGATGAGGTATGGAAGAACTGTGCTTTATGTCCTAACAATCCAAGTCCGAATACAAATGTTTTTATAGGATGTTGCGACACACCATATGATTTAACAGATATAGCATTAAATTCTCATCACATATAAACCAGAGAAGTCGCAGGTAGTTTATTTCTAAAAATAAATTGCTTATGCGGCTTTCTGGTTTTTTTGTGGGGAAAGGAGGTGATTGAGATGAAAGAAAACGGAAGTAATCAAGAAAGAACAGGAAATCCTGGAATTTTTGATTTTAGAATTATGTCATCGAGCGAATTGACTGATAAACTTAATGCACTAAGGCGTTGTGAGCCTAATATGGTTTCTCCGTCCGAGGCAGGTGTCACTTTGGAAGCTCTAAGAAAATCTGGCATTACAGGGGGGAAAGATGCTTATTTTTTAGTAAAACAAAAGTATGCACTTGGGGTAATTCAAGAGCTCGGTGAACCTTCTAACTTCAATGAAGTACTAGCGGACATAATTGAACAAGGATGATAAACCTAAAGGATTTATTCAGGACAAGTTATTCGAAGTTTTGGACTATTTGGGAGTAGACGTCGACTGCTTTTGCGAGTTCTTCTTTAGAGACTTTTTCATCCAGGCCGTGGGCATATTTTATATCTCCCGGTCCTATGATGACGCCTTTTTTGAAAAAGGAAAGTTCAGTAAAGTATTTTACTGTTCTTCTTACCTTGATAAAATCTAATTCGGATGGAACGTCTGTATGGACACTTTCAACTCCTATTATTTTTTCAAATGTAATTTTGTCCGATGAAAAAGTGCTAAATTGTTCAAAATAGTTTATAGCGTCTCCCGGAGCAATTCTAAAACTAAAAGTGGCGTTTGCGTCCCCCGGGATAATATTGTCGGCGATTCCGCCATTTATTTGAACCAGACTCATTAAGGTTTTGGGGTGAATTTCCAGAGATTTAATTTTTTGGACTACCTCCAAAAGAAGATCTATGGCATTTATTCCTTCTTCGGGTCTTGAGCTATGCGCTGATTTCCCTTTTACCTTAATTTTTATAACCAGCAATCCAAAATGTTCATTAACTATTTCCAGAGAACTTGGTTCCCCAACTATTACGAATGGAACTTCAAAGCCTGAATTTATCAAACTCTCAGCTCCATCAAGAGTTGTTTCTTCCCCAACTGTAAAAATTAATCCAAAGTTTTTAAGTCCTTTTTCTTTTGCCTGAATTGCTGCTGTGATCATACTGGCTGCTGAGCCTTTGGTATCACAAGCGCCCCTGCCATAAATATTTTCTTCGTCTTCAGTAAATTTAATATGAGGCGGAACAGTATCTAAATGAGCTTGCAGATAAATCTTTGGATTTGGTTGAAGTGTTGCAATCAAGTTGAATCTTTTGCCGTCCACCGGATATTTTTTAACGTCAAAACCTTCTTTTGTCAATAAATCAAAAACAAATTGACAGACATTTGTTTCCTCTCCGGAAGTTGAGGGAATTTCCATTAATTGTTTAAGTAGCTTTGTAACAGTTGTCATGGGGAAATTATATCAGATGTGGGTTTGCGCTCGAGGTTTACTTTATTACTATTACAACAATCCACACAAATTATTCCGTAAGTATTTTTGCCGTTGTTAAAATAATTAACCAAATTTTCACTAGACGTCCCACAAACTCTGCATTTGCCAACTATTTTATGTTCGGGATCCTCAGTATTGAATGCTATAGTTTCGCGTCCGTCAAAAACCAGCAGTTTTCCTTCAAAAAAAGTATTAGGATAATTTTCCATAAAAGTTACTATTCCATTTTGTAATTGATAAACATCTTTGAATCCGTGTTTGAGCAAAAGTCCTGAAGCTGTTTCACATCTAACTCCGCCCGTGCAAACAGTCACAACGGTTTTGTCTTTTAAGTTACTAATTGATTTAATTGCTTTTGGCACATCTCTAAAATGTCCAAGGCCTTTGGGCCAAACAGAGTTTTTAAATCTGCCCACTTCAAACTCATAATCATTTCTCATGTCCACAACATAAAATTCGCGTCCTTCTTCATACCATTTTTTAAGTTCATCTGCGGATAAATGTTTGCCCGCAACTTTTTCACCGTTCGCGGCGTAAATTAAAGGTCCAAAATCTTTGTTTGGTATTCCCGTTGTTACAATTTCCGGTCTAACTTTGACCTTCAATTTCTTAAAAGCAGAGCCTGTTCCCTCACTTTTTTTCCAATTAATGCCGGCAAACCGTTTGTCTTTTTTAACTTCTTTAATGTACTGTTGGACGTTTGATTTTGTGCCCTCAACTG
>JBBTWB010000009.1:0-3021 GCA_038078635.1 Patescibacteria group bacterium
AGTTCTGTCAAAAAAATAAAATTAAACTGGCAGGAGACAGCACTTTGTATTTCTGCAATTATTTATGCTGTTTATTTTTCAGTTGCCAGTTTTCTTAGGTATGATAATTACTACACGGGCAGATTTGATCTGGGGAACATGACTCAAACCGTTTGGAACAGCGTTCATGGTAATATCTTTATGCTCACAGACCCCAACGGAACCAGGGAAATATCCCGTCTTGCTTTCCATGCGGATTTTATCCTAATACTTCTTTCCCCCCTTTATTTTCTCTGGGAAGACCCAAGAATGCTTCTTTTAATCCAGACAGTAGTTCTCTCATTTGGTGGAGTATTTGTTTATTTGATTTCCAAACATGTCCTGAAAAATAAAACCTTATCTCTTGTTCTTGCACTTTGTTTTTTCTTAAATCCCGCAGTCAATTTCACAAATCTTTTTGACTTTCACCCCGTAACCTTAGCGACCACATTTCTTCTGGCTGCTTTTTATTTTATTTTTAAATCAAAATATAAATTTACCCTGATTTTTCTTATTCTTGCAGGAATTACCAAAGAACAGGTTTGGATTATAAATGCTCTTATAGGTTTATACTTAGTGTTTATAAGTAAACAAAAAGCTCTCGGTGTTTTTATTTTTTCACTTTCATCTTTAATCTTTTATATTTTAATCTGGATTGCTATACCAAAAAATCTGGGAGGAGAACACTTTGCGGTTGAATTTTATTCTGATTACGGATCTTCTCCCGGAGAGGTAATAAAGAATGTATTCCTGCATCCCATACAATCAATTCAAACACTTCTTTTGCCTGATAGGATAGGGTATCTCAAGCAATTGTTTTTACCTGTTGGATATTTGTCTCTGTTTGGTCTTCCTTTCATGATTTTTGCCTCACCCGATCTTGGAATAAATTTATTAAGTGATTTTCCGCCAATGCACCAAATTTATTATCAATATTCATCAACTGTTACGCCGTTTATTTTTCTCTCCACTATATTTGCTATTAAATTTATAAAATCCAGAATTCCGGAAATTCCATATATAGCCTTTGCCATAGTAATATTTTTATTCACTCTTGTTTCCGCTTATACATTTGGACCGCTTCCTTTTGCAAAAAAACCAAACATTGACATGTTTATAAAACCTCTGGCAATACGAAGCGAAGTTGATGAATATATTAATATGCTGCCTGATTCTGAAAGTGTCTCTGCTACTAATAATCTAGGTTCACATCTTTCCCATAGACGGAATATTTATGTCGTGCCGCTTGGAATTGGAAAAGCAGATAGGGTAATGTTTTTAATGAGAAACTCAAATGACAAAGAGAAACAAATCCTAATGGAGATAGAAATGGATAAAAGATATTATTTAATAAGGCAAATTGAAAATTTCTACGTTTTTAAAAAGATGTAACCAGCTTTTGCCTCTCAAACCTATCCGCCATATATCCATTTGGAACTGTTTTTAGATTTGGCCCGTTTGTGAGAAAACCATTGCGGATAGTATGATCTCCAAATCTCCCGTTTATTTGATCAATTGTTGTTTGGATCTTCGAACTTTTGGGTTGATCGAATAATGATAACGTTAAATTATTACTATCCTCTAGATTTCCCGCCCAAACAGAAATTTGCCTAACCATTGCTTCCTCTTTAGTCAAGTCGGACAAGCCCCAATCGTCATAGAGAAGTTTGCAAAGAGAATAAATATCTCTCCCGCTGTCTATGTGATTTGTTAATGTTTTCCTGCCATGAAAAGTATTGTTTCCTCCTAAATACAGCCCGACAGTCCGGGCTTTTTTATCCAAACGGCGGAGCTTTATTCCGACTTCTTCAGAGAGCTCATATACGCTTTGTAAAACAACTCTTTGGTCATATTCATTCTGTGGGAGACAATAATTTCTCCCGACTGATTTAGTGTCGACAGGAATATAATAGGGGACTACCTCCCGATCATCTTGACCCAAACCCAAACTTTTTAAAAAATGCCCTTCTACGTCTTTAAACTCGGCAATCAAACTGTCTAGTGATGCGCTCCGGAGCTGCAGGGGAGTGTTAATGCCGATTTTGTTTAGTCTAATTTTAACTCTTTCTCCGATTCCGCAAAAATCAGTAAGTTTTGCACGTGAATAAACTTCTTCAACATTTTCCGGTTTGATTTCAACAAAACCATTAGGCTTATTAAGTCCTGACGCAAGCTTGGCAAGCAATTTATTATGAGACAAACCGACTGAAACTGTAATGTATTCACCAATTTCATCGTTTATTCTTTGTCTAATCTTTCGGACAATCTCCAAATGTCCCCCAAACAAATTCTCCGTCGAAGTAACATCAATAAAAACCTCATCCAGGGAAAATAATTCAACATAAGGAGAGTAATCCTTACAAATATTCAAAAACTTTTGAGTAATCTCCCAATATTTTTCAAAATGAGCAGGAACTGTTATAAGATCCGGAGCAATTTGACGCGCTTCCCAAACCCGGGTGGGGGATTTAATACCAAGTTTTTTAGCTTCACGGCTTGCCGCAATAATGCAAGTTCTGCCGTTTGTTGCAGTTACCCCGATCGGCCTGCCGCGCAGGCTGTCATCAAACTGCTGTTCGCAGCTTGCAAAATATGAATCAAAATCTATATGAAGGATCGTTTTATTCATAAAAACAAACTTATGCCAAAAGCCAAAATATATACATCTTGAAGACTTTTTTGAGGATTCTGATGGGCAGTAACATAGAATTAACATACGTGAAATTTATGCGAATTTCAATAGAACAAAAGTAGAATAAAAATGGTCAAAAAGGATCAGTTTACGGGATTGTAAAAGAAAAAACCTAGCAATATAATATCCTTGTGTCTTATGAAATAATAACTTTGTATTTTTTCTCCCTTATCTACTTTCTGGCAAGCGCATTCGTATCGTTTTTCATACCCGGTAACCTGTTTTTAAGAAAAAATAAACTTCCTTTTGTTTTAAATTTTTCTTTGTCTATTGTTCTTGGCATAGCTTTATTTTCGCTTCAGTCTTTTCTT
>JBBTWB010000010.1:0-1920 GCA_038078635.1 Patescibacteria group bacterium
AAACGTAGTTCCTTTTACGAGCCTCGGTCGGCAGAAAATCCCGAAAACCTTTCAGAGTTTTAGGTTCAACTTTCATATATAAATAATACCATTCCCTATGGCTATTGTCATTCGCTGTTTAATGTATCTATAAATCTTTCGCGAAATCTATTTCCATTTATGTAGTTAACAATTGTTACGTTGGGTATCAGTCCATCGGTAATTTTTCGTTTATCAACAACGGTCATGCCTCTTGTGATTATGCCTTTTGTTTCAATTTGAACATTGTCTTCGTTTGTTCCACAAGCGTTTTTTTCCAATAAATAAAATATAGTCAACGGGTCATACATTAGAGCAGCTTTAACACCCGTATCTTTTTTAAGGTTTCTGATATAAGGTTTATTCATTTTAAGTAAGATTTCACGCAGATTTTTATTTTTTATTTTCTCAAGATCTTTCAGTTGAAATCGCACATTATTGCACGCATCTAAAGGGACGATAGTTTTCTTGATAGGGAAGTCAAATACAATTTTTGCTGCATCGGGATCAACAAAAATATTAAATTCAGCAACCCGGTTTTTATTCCCAGGGACTTTTATTGCTCCACCCATGATGATTATTTCTTCAATTTTCATCATTGTTTTTGGGTCTTTTCGTATGGCCTCTGCAATGTTGGTTAACGGAGCCAAAGTTACCAACGTAATTTCTTTTGGATACTTTTTAATTAACCCTAACATTTTATCTGCTGCATTATTTGTAAGTTTTGCTGGATTCTCGGGATCTATGCCCTCTAATCCACTTTTTCCATGTACGACTGCTTGAATTAATTCTCTCTTTAATGGTTTTTTGGCGCCCGAAAAAACAGGAATGTCATTTCTATCAAGAATTTTTAAAATGAAACGCGCATTCCGCGTAGTATTTACAATTGTGGAATTTCCACAAACAGTAGTGATCGCAAGTATGTTAAATAAACCGCTTTTTATTGCAAGCATTAAAGCCATGGCATCGTCTTGTCCCGGATCTGTATCTATTATTATTTTTTTCTTCATATAAAACCCATCCTCTTCAAAAGTCTGATTGCCTGTTTAATATCGGGAGCTTGGTAGTCCGCATATGTTTTTCCAGGGCCTATTTTAAGAGTTTGCATTCCGATTGACTTAGCAGGAATAATATCTGATTCTTCTTGGTCGCCTATTGAAAAAAAATTAGAAGACGGACTATTAAATCTTTGTACAATTGTTTGAAACGCAGCAGGGTTTGGTTTTCTTATATCAGGCTCTCCAGTGAAAATTAAGTCTCCGAAAACATCATTTATGCCAAGGAAATTTAGTACACTAATTACCCAAATTTTAGGAGCTGCAGTTAGAAGAGCAATGTCTCCTTTCATATTGCCCAGTGAATCACGGAGTTTGGGGTCATATTTAATATATCTTTTAGGTTCTAAGTTTGACCATGTAAGGTCGTAATATTTATACCTGTCAAAGCCATATTCTTTTTCAATACCAATACTTATTTCTCCTTTGTATTTTTTGTTAATTCTTTCAAATTCCTCAACGGCTTTAAAATCCTTAAGCATTAGCTCAGCGACAAAAAAATTAAGTATATTTTTTCGTAAATCAATATAGAATTGAGAACTGATAAAATTTTGAGCCTTACCTTTATCAAATTTATAAAGTGTACCATCCATATCAACTATATATTTAAATTTATTCATATTTTTCTCCACAAAAAAACCGCCTTTCGGCGGTTGCAATTAGGTTTAATTATCTTTTAAACACAAAAATCACATCCGCCACTAAGACGAAAATGATACCAATGATTTAAAGTTAAACCCTTTTCCATAAAACTATTCTCTCACAAGGAGATTTTAATGTCAAGCTTATAGTCTTATTCTTCTCTTTCTTTATAATATTGATTATAGAGCTCAGAACCCAAAACTAA
>JBBTWB010000011.1:0-8148 GCA_038078635.1 Patescibacteria group bacterium
TCTTTCATTTCCGCTCTTCTGTTTTGGCTTCCCAGAATTACTCCTATGATTTTGTGATCTTTATAATCTAAATAAGTTACCAGACAAAGCCCTGCCTCATCCGTAAACCCGTCTTTTACTCCTTTGACTCCCGGATAACTGGTTAGAAGGTTTGTCTCATTATAAAGATCATACGCTTTGTGTTCTTCGGTTGCGGGCATATGATACTCGGGAGTTGATACAACTTCTGCAAATTCCGGATAATTATTCAGAGCATATTTCGTAATAACCAAAAGATCGTATGAGGTCGTATATTGATTTCCTTCTCCCTCAAGACCGCTTGGATTAGTAAAATTAGTGTCTTTAAGTCCTAAAGATTTAGCTTTATCATTCATGGCTTTTATAAAGTCCGTTCTATTCATAGTGTTACTAGCTATTACTTCCGCCGCGTCATTTCCTGAATTTAATACAAGACCATGAAGCAGCTCGTTCAAACTCAAAATTTCACCTGAAGTAAGTCCCATTACGTTTTCTCCTACCAGACTTTCAGGGTAAACGTTATACATATCATCACTTCTCTTGTGATCCATTGCCACAATTGCCGTCATTATTTTTGTAAGAGATGCCATAGGAAGTTTTTCCCGGGCATTTTTTTCGTATAGTACTTTTCCATCTGTTAAATCATAAACCAAAGCAGATTTTGCACTAATCTCAGGAGTATTATTTGAAGAAAAGAATTTTTGTAAAATCGGGGACCAGATATCAATACTTGAAACCTGCGAATTTTTTTCTTTATTTA
This sequence comes from Patescibacteria group bacterium, assembly GCA_038078635.1. Taxonomy (GTDB): domain Bacteria; phylum Patescibacteriota; class Microgenomatia; order Levybacterales; family UBA12049; genus 2-01-FULL-39-10-A. Next base: position 779 of record JBBTWB010000011.1, read on the forward strand.
AAAAATCCGGAATAGGGGAATCGACATCTAGATTAGAACTGTTTTCTCTATAAAAGAAAACAAACATCCCGACACCAAAGAAGATAAAAAGTGCTAGTGTGTAAAAAATAAATCTCTTCACTGGAATATTCTAACAAATTTAACAGCTTAATTATCTATATTGACTAGGCAATATTCCTTTGGTAGACTGTGTTTTCAGAGCCGAAGAAAAAGCTCTGTTTTTTTATGGGCAGTAATAAAACTATTAATAACTTCAAAGGTAAAGACATTTTGTCTCTTGACCAATTTTCAATAACCGACATATCGCATCTTTTTCAAGTTACCAAGAAAATGAGGGAGATTGGCAGACGTGCCAAACCTTCAAATCTACTTAAGGGTAACATTGTTACCCTTATTTTTTATGAGCCGTCTTCGAGAACTTTCGGATCTTTCGGAGCAGCTGTTAAACAATTAGGAGGCGCAACAATTGACGTTCAGGACCCGCAGCATTTCTCATCCGTTTCAAAAGGAGAAACACTGGAGGACACAATAAGAGTTTTTGAATCATACTGTGACGTAATTGTAATTAGACATCCTGCTATGGGAACGGCTGCAAAAGCGGCAAAAGCCGCAGAATTTGTACCAATAATTAATGCCGGAGACGGAATAGGTGAGCATCCCACTCAAGCTTTGCTAGATATGTTTACAATTTATGAAAAATTTGGAAAACTGAATAATTTAACCGGAGTTATGGCAGGAGACATGCTAAACGGCAGAACAGTTCACTCTTTAATACGGGGACTGTCAAAATACAAAAATAACACCTTATATCTTTTATCTCCCGACGAACTTAAGTTAGATAAGCCGGATTTTACTAAATTTAAAAATTCAGGAATAAAACTAATTGAAATAGCATCAACTGGTGATATGCCTAAAAACGCTAACTTCTGGTATTGGACAAGAGTGCAGAAGGAAAGATTTAAATCCCTTAAAGAATACGGGAAAGTTAAGAACCGTTTTGTGCTAAACAACAAGCTTATAAAAGAGCGTGCAGGTAAAGACACAATTTTTATGCATCCTCTGCCCCGGGTAGGAGAAATTTTAGAAGAAGTAGATTTAAATCCAAACGCAGTTTATCTAAGATCCGAGGTAAGAAACGGAATGTATGTAAGGATGGCACTTATTTCGTTAGTCCTTGGAAAATGAATTATGAAGCAAGAATTAAGAATCAAGCAAAAAACCATAACTCATTACTATGAGTAAGTTAGTACTTAAAAACGGACTTACGTTTGAAGGAAAAAGTTTTGGAGCAGACAAAAGCAGCGCAGGGGAGGTTGTCTTCTCAACAGGAATGATGGGTTATCCCGAAAGCCTCACAGACCCCTCATACAAAGGTCAAATTTTAGTACTCACTTATCCTTTGGTTGGAAATTACGGAATTCCAGATAAGAAATTCTGGGAAGCAGAGAAGATTATGATCTCAGGTCTTATTGTTTCAGATTACATTAATACTCCGTACCATTTTCAAAGCAAAAAAACACTTTCCGATTGGTTAAAAGAAGAAAATATTCCCGCTCTTGAGATAAAAGACACAAGACTCCTTACTCAAATTATAAGAGAGAAAGGAACATTTCTTGGAAAAATTGTAAATGGCGAAAATATAGATTTTTACGATCCCGACAATGAAAATTTAGTGGAAAAAGTTTCAGTTAAAGACATCGAAATTAAATCATTTTCCAAATCTGCCAGGAATATCCTGCTAATTGATTGCGGAGCCAAAAAAAATATTCAAAGAGCTTTTTCAAAAAGGGGAGTGAACGTTATAACTGTTCCGTGGGATTTTGATTTAACAAAGCCTAACAAATTGCCAAAAATTGATGCTGTTGTAATTTCAAATGGTCCGGGAAATCCTAAATTTGTCGGGCAAACTATTGAGAATATTAAAAAGCTGTTCAAACTAAACATTCCTGTTCTTGGAGTTTGTCTTGGAAATCAATTACTCGCTCTTGCAGCAGGAGGAGACACTAAAAAACTTAAATATGGTCATAGATCTCAAAATCAACCGTGCATTATGGATGGAACAAACCGTTGTTTTATAACTACTCAAAATCACGGATTTGAAGTCAGTATTATTCCGCCTAATTTTAAAACATGGTTTACAAATGCCAATGACGGTAGTAATGAAGGAATTATTCATAAGAGAAAGCCTATTATGTCTGTTCAATTCCACCCGGAAGCAACTCCCGGCCCCCACGACACTGAATGGATATTTGATTATTTCCTAACAAGAATCAAGAGCAAACCAAGGTCCGACCTTGGTTACGCACGAATCAAGGTCGGACCTTATTAATTAATGAAGTTTAGTAAAGTTATTATTTTAGGCTCAGGTGCTTTAAAGATTGGAGAAGCAGGGGAATTTGATTATTCAGGTTCTCAGGCAATAAAAGCTTTAAAAGAAGAGGGTATAAAAACGGTTTTGGTAAATCCGAATATTGCAACTATTCAAACGAGCAAACTTCTTGCAGACACTGTTTATTTTTTGCCTGTCACGCCTCAATTTGTCGAAAAAATAATAAAAAAAGAAAAGCCGGACGGAATCCTTCTTTCATTTGGCGGTCAAACCGCTCTTAACTGCGGTTTGGAATTAAATGAAAAGGGAATACTTAAAAAGCATAAAGTGGAAATTCTTGGTTCTCCGATTTCAGCTATTGAGATTTCCGAAGACAGACAAAAATTTGCAAATCACCTATTAAGAACTGGAATCTCAACGCCTGTCAGTCAAAGCGCAAAAACTATTGCTGAAGCATTAAAAATTGCAGATAAAATTGGATATCCGGTTATGGTGCGGTCCGGATTTGCTCTTGGCGGGCAGGGATCAGGAATTGCACAGAAGGAAACTGAACTCAAACAAATACTAAATATAGGTTTTTCTTTTGTCTCCCAGGTTTTAATAGAAAAATACCTCCATCACTATAAAGAAATTGAATATGAGGTGGTTAGAGACTCATTTGATAACTGCGTTACGGTCTGCAATATGGAAAATATGGATCCTTTAGGGATTCATACAGGAGAATCAATTGTAATTGCACCAAGCCAAACCCTGACCAATTATGAATATCATACGCTCCGGTCAATTGCCATAAAAATAGTAAGAAGTTTAGGAATTGTAGGGGAATGTAACGTACAGTTTGCACTAAATCCTAATCCTAAAGACGGACATCTGGAATATTTCGTAATTGAGCTGAATGCCAGACTTTCCAGAAGTTCAGCTCTTGCCAGTAAAGCAACCGGTTATCCATTGGCATATGTTGCTGCGAAATTAGCACTTGGAAAAAGTCTGACAGAGCTCACGAATAAGGTAACAAAAGTGACTCAGTTTTGCTTTGAACCCGCACTGGACTATGTAACAGTAAAGATTCCCAGATGGGACATAGATAAATTTAAAAATGCCGAGCAGGGGATTGGAAGCAGTATGAAATCTGTTGGAGAAGTTATGGGGATAGGACGTACTTTTGAAGAAGCATATCAAAAAGCAATACGAATGCTGGATCTGGATTTTGAGGGTGCAATAAGCACAGATGTATCGGAAAACAAATCCCTTAATATAAAAAAATTGCTTGTCAGCCCAACTCCTAATCGCATCTTCATAATCGCTGAAGCACTTTACCGAAATTTCTCTGTTGAGAAGATTTATAGCCTTACGGGGATTGATCCATGGTTTATTTATAGAATTAAAAATATAGTTGATGAGGAGAAAGAACTACTCAAAAATAAATCCCTAAACAGGAATAATTTGCTTCATCTCAAACAACTTGGTTTTTCTGACAAGAGAATAGGCGCATTAACTTCTCAAACAGGGCTTGATGTCAGAAAAATCAGAAAACGCCTTGGAATTTTGCCGTATATTTTCCAGATTGATACTCTTGCCGGAGAATTTCCGGCACAAACAAATTATCTATATCTAACTTATAACGGAGCCCATAATGACATAAAAGGCTCCGGGAAAAAATCTGTGATTGTTTTAGGATCCGGTCCCTATAGAATCGGCTCATCTGTTGAGTTTGACTGGACAAGTGTCGCAGCAGTTCAAAGACTAAAAAAACATAATAAAGATTCAATCGTTATAAATTGTAATCCTGAAACGGTTTCAACAGATTATGATATTTCTAAAAGACTATATTTTGAAGAGCTGACTTTTGAAAGAATTGCAGATATCTATGAATTTGAAAATCCCTTTGGTGTAATAGTTTCAGTCGGAGGACAAACTCCTAATAACAGAGCAAAATCTCTCAAGAAATACGGATGCAATATCCTGGGGACGGATCCTGCAAATATTGAAAGAGCAGAAGACAGAAGTAAATTCTCAGCGCTTCTTGATAAATTATCTGTTGATCAACCGGCTTGGGATAAATTCAATACTTTAAAAAAGGCAACTGAATTTGCAGAAAAAGTGGGATTTCCGGTTTTGGTAAGACCTTCGTTCGTTTTGTCCGGAAGCAATATGAAAATTATTTATTCAAAGGATGAACTTGTCAAATTCTTTGAAAAAATTTCTGTAATTTCTAGTGATTATCCCTTAACTGTAAGTAAATTTGTAGAAGATGCAAAAGAAATTGAGATTGACGCAGTAGCACAAAAAGGGATTATTAAAGTATTTGCTGTTTCAGAACATATAGAAAACGCCGGCGTTCATTCGGGGGACGCATCAATTATTTTTCCTCCTCAAAAAATTTATCTGGAAACTATGAAAAAATTAAGACAAATTTCAGAAAACCTTGCAAAAACGCTTTCTATTACAGGTCCCTTTAATATTCAGTGTCTTGCAAAAGATAACGATATTTCTGTAATTGAAATAAATTTAAGATCTTCCCGCACTTTTCCGTTTATTTCAAAGGTGACAGGGGTTAATTTCATGGACATAGCGGTTGACGCTTTCTTTAATTCCTGTGGAGATGAAACCCGTATTAATTTTGCAAGTTACAATTTCGTCGCTGCAAAAGTGGCACAGTTCTCTTTTTCAAGATTAACAGGTGCAGATCCGGTGCTTGACGTTGAAATGACATCAACAGGAGAAGTTGCATGTTTTGGAGAAGACGTAGAAGAGGCTTTTCTTAAAGCAGAATTATCAGTAGGCGGAAAAATTCCTGAAAAAGGAATCTTTATAAGCCTTGGGGGAGATGAAAATAAGATAAATTTCCTGAATATGATTGAGCACATAAAAAGTTTGAGCCTGCCGGTTTTTGCGACAGAAAGAACTTCTAAATTTTTGTCTGAAAACGGACTTCCTGCAAAAAAACTTTATAAAATTCATGAAGGAAAAAGTCCGAATATTTTAGAATATTTTCAGAGAGGGAAAATAGATCTGGCGATAAATATTACGGACTATTATTTAAAAAGGGATGTTGATGACGACTACCATATCCGCCGTTTCGCGGTTGATCATAACATTTCGCTATTTACAAACCTTAAAAAGGCCGGATTATTCGTAAAAGCGCTGAGCACTAAGAAGATAGATAATTTACCGGTTAAATCCTGGGATGAGTATAAATCTAGCTAAAAAATTTAATTCCTATAAAAACTCCGATAATTCCTCCAATTGCGCTTGTCAAAATGGAAGTGAAGGAAAAAGCGCTCACTCCAAAAATTACAGGTACGTATCCTCCTATAATAGAGCCTGCCAATACCCAAATAGTAACCCAGGCTTTTGTTGACATAAATTTATCTTAACAGATTCCTTGATCGCTTAAAACATATGTGCTAGCTTTAAATTAGTGAGAATATATATTTTTATTGCTATACTTCTGGGAATTATTTTTCTCCTAAGCGTAACTGGAATTCTTTTATTTGTCCGTCTTACATCTTCTGATCAAAAACCTGAAACTAAAATTACTCAAGCATCAACAATCAGCGGAAAATTTGATATCAACGGCGTTATTCCGGTAGGAAGTGTGATTTCAGTTACTAAAAAAGAGGTGGGTAGCGTAATCTCCGAGGTAAGCGTGAAAAATCTTCCGGCAGTAGATGAAAGCACATGGAGTATCTCTGGTCTAACTGCCGGGAAAACATATGAAATAATTGCCCAAATTACCGTAAACAATAAAACAGTTGCCAGTTCTTCGATTCTAACTCTTACATCTCCTGCAAACGGGGAAAAATTAGTTTTTAATATATCAGGAGGCTCTGAGAATCAAAGTGCAATTATCTCAGGAAACATTCAGGTTAATGGCTATATTCCTGCTAACTCAACAATTTCTGTTTTTGGTAAATTAACGGGTGAGTCAAGCTACGCTCTATTCGCTGATAAGCTTCCCGCAAAAGACCGCCAATTCATGAGCTATATTGACGCAAAAGCAGGGGCTGGCTATGAAATCATTGGCTATCTTTACGATTCAAGTAAAAATCAGATTGGTTCTTCCTCTGCATTGATGGTAACTGCACCCGCTGTGGATGAGCTGATAACGATTAATTCCATAGCGCTTGCTCCGACTCCAACACAAAGCCCCAGTCAGGCTAGTTCCAGTCAAGTAAGTCCTACTCCATCTTCTTCTCAAATATCAGGAAGTATTGATTTTAACGGCGTTGCGCCAACTAATTCCCGTATTGTTATATTTCAAAAACTGTATAACGCCCCGAGTTATCAATTGGCTGTTGATAATATAACTCCTGTGGATAACTCTACCTGGCAATGGAATAGCGCAAAATCTTCTACCTGGTATAACCTGATAGCAATTCTTAAACAAAGAAATTCAAACGGAACAGACACAGATATAGCAACTTCCTCAACAGCCTCCGTCGCAGCTCCGGGATCAAGCGTTGTTCTAACCGTTAATTCAAATATTTCTATTCCGGCTCCAACGAGTACCATAACTATGCTTTGCCAGGGAAAAATTGGAAATTACTGGAATGCCCAGCTTACTATTCCGTATGTCACAGGAGCACTATCTTATTGGTATGAAGTTGGAACTTATAGCGGAGGGGGCAATGTGACAAGTACTGCAATTAACTCATCAGGAACTACAAATCTGTTGGTAACAGTTCAGCTAAACCCGCAGACTGCATATTATTTTAGATATGCATATGCCAATGTAGCAAATACTGCAGTGGGAAGCTCTCAATTCTCACCTTTTTCCTCTAATAGTCAGGGAAATTGCGGAAATTAGTGTTCACGCTGTTTACCTTGAGTTCCAACGAATGGAATAAAGCGAATGTGTTTACACTGAGCGTAGCGAAGTGCTGAGGATGTGAGTCGAACACATATAGCCTGTTCTTCAGACAGGTGCCTTGACCACCTTGGCTACCTCAGCGAGCTTCAATATTATACAAAACGGCAAACTCTAAGGCAAGAAAGTTGAATTATAGTTCAAGAAATAGTATCATACGCAGGCTATGAC
>JBBTWB010000012.1:0-2865 GCA_038078635.1 Patescibacteria group bacterium
TATTCTTAACAATGGAGGTGGCAATTTGTGACGAGTAAGAAGATATGAGACAGAGGCGCCTCCGGAAGCAAGAGTCCCGGGTAAAGTAAGAGTTACAGTTTCGCGGACAAATAGGGAAGGCATATTTATGCATGAAATGGTTTTTCCCGACGGAGCGCTCCGTTGGGCAGTTGGCCCAAACGTAGATATTTAGTCCTCTCTGATATAATTGTGTGTTCAATATTTATGATACTTATCAAGCCTAAAGCGAGGCTAGTTATCCTATAGTTTGACTATTGACTTGACTTATGATATAATGCTTTCAGCAGGAATAAAGGTTTATACCTGCTTAATAACAATCGTTTGAATAGTCAAAGATAAGATACCTCAAATACACAATTTTGTATCTTTCCTCTTAATTCACTTCGTAAAAATACTTAAGCAGATATATCCTTTTATTCCCACAATATGCATAACAACAATCATAATAACCATAGAAATAACGGTCAAAGAAGCAGGCAGTTTGGTAACAATAGACGTAACCAAAAGCAGGCGTATATTAACCCGGCTCTTTTTGTAAATAAACCTGTTGAAGCTATTTTCATTGAAAAACCTGTTATTAAAAATAAGTTTTCTGATTTTTTAATTGCCGAGCAGATTAAGACAAATATAAGAAATAAAGGTTACGGGATTCCTACTCCAATTCAGGATCAGGTAATTCCACTAGTTCTTGAAGGACGGGATGTAATAGGACTTGCTAATACCGGAACAGGGAAAACCGGTGCATTTTTAGTGCCTCTAATTAATAAAGTTTTATATAACAGGTCTCAAAAAGTTTTAATTGTTGCTCCAACCAGAGAACTTGCGGTTCAAATAAATGATGAGATAAAAATCTTTGCAAAAGATATGAATATTTTTTCAGTTCTTTGTATTGGCGGGACAGGGCTGTCTTATCAAATAAGCGCACTCCGTAAACCTCATGATTTTGTAGTAGGAACCCCCGGAAGACTTAAGGATTTAAAAAATCAGGGCAAGCTAAATCTTGCACTTTATAACAATATAGTTCTTGACGAGGTAGACAGAATGATGGATATGGGCTTTATCAATGACATGAGATTTATTATTTCTCACCTGCCCGGAATTAGACAGTCTCTCTTTTTCTCTGCTACACTTCCCCGTGAAGTAATGCCGCTAGCTCAAGCTTTTCTTAGAAATCCCGTAACAGTTTCTGTAAAAACGCAAGAAACTGCGCAAAATATTGAGCAAGACGTAGTAAAACTTAATGGAAGAAATAAAGTTGACGTACTTCATGATCTTTTAGCAGAAGATGGATTTGATAAGGTGTTGGTTTTTGGCAGAACTAAATGGGGGATGGATAAGCTTGGAAAAATTTTACTTCAAAGAGGATTTAGGGTTTTGGCAATCCACGGAAATAAAAATCAAAACCAAAGACAGCGTGCTCTTGATCAATTTAAACGTAATGAAATTAAAGTTCTTTTAGCAACTGATGTTGCATCCCGTGGCCTGGATATTGACGATGTAACCCATGTTATTAATTATGATCAGCCGGCTTCTTATGAAGATTATATTCATAGAATCGGTAGAACCGGCAGAGCAGATAAAAAAGGCAAAGCCATAACTTTTGTCGAGTAATAATTCTTCCCTTCAATAAATTCAGGGTGAACTGCTATAATTGCTCCAATTTGACAAAATCTTTTCATTCTGAAATGATTGTTTTATGGAAGAAAATCAAGCTCAGGCAACTGTTCAAACAGCTTCTAAAAATAAAGTAAAAATTCCTTTAATAATTCTATTATTTCTCATAACTCTTGTTTTATCTACTTCAGTGGCATATTTACTTGGGAGTAGAACCAACACGCCAAATCAATCCACTGCAAATCCACAACAAATAGAAAATAAATCGCAAAATGCAGCGAGTCCAACTCCTAGTTTGGATAATTCATCGACAGATTGGAAAAGAACTAATAATCTTGGTCCATTTTCTTTTGAATATCCATATGGATGGCACATAGCAAGTAGATGGCCAGAAGATTCAAATCAAAGTGTTGCTGTGTGGATGGATACAGAACCAATTAGCGGTGCACCAAGGGGAGGGCCATTTGCAAAAATAGAAATGAGTTGGAGAAATGGCATTCCCAATGCAGAAGAAGTTTTTAATAAAACTAAAGAGGATTTTAAAAAAAATACAAATAATGTCAAAGAAGAAATAATTAAATCTGATATTGGAGACATCTATCATTACACAGGAATTTTACCAGAAGGTTTTTTGGGTGGCGCTGCGGTGGATGAATACGTGATGATGATAAATATTTCCGACAATATTAATGACGTTGTTATTACAGTATCCACAATTGATAAACCGGATTTAAAAGATACATTAAGACGTATTGCTTTAAGCATAAAAAGGAACTAAATCACTTCTGCTATAATTGCCGCATGACAAATAAACAAAAACTTTTAGAATATCTTAAGTCTAGGGATTTGATGATTCTGGCAACAAATGGTCCAACCGCATCAACGCTTTACTACGGCATTGATGATAATTTTAATTTTTATATCGTAACTTCTCCAACTTCAGAACACGGAGTAAATTTTTCAAAAAATCCAAACGTAGCATGTGTAGTGGTAGATACAAATCAAAAAATGTTTAAGACCAAAAATAAAAGTGGCGTGCAAATTAAAGGGAAAATCGAGCAGGTTTCGATCGATAACTTAAGAAAAGCACTTAATGTTTGGGCTCACGCAAATAAAGAAATGGCAGAAAAGTTTTTCAAAAATATCAGTGAGGGAAAATGGAAAGACAAAGTTTTTACAATTGCGCCTTCGGAAATTAAGTGGTTTAATGAAGAGCTCTACGGAGAACAA
>JBBTWB010000013.1:0-3499 GCA_038078635.1 Patescibacteria group bacterium
TACTAGTATACTTGTGGTGATATGCCAAGAACTTCTAGGTTTCGCCTTGAACAGAAAAAATTCCAAGAAATAAATTCTCACCTTCTCCTTTTAATTTCTTCATTAAATAAAACGGATGAGATTGAAGGGTTTATGAATGGATTTTTGACAAAAGAAGAAAAAACTATGCTTGCTAAAAGATTGGTGCTTTTTATGATGCTAAAAAGGAATTACTCCCCGTCTGTGATCCAAAATACTCTCCACGTTAGTTATGAAACAGTAAGAAGCTATCAGAATCAGTTAGGTTCGAAAGGCTCAGATTTCCAAACAATAATAGATAAACTAATAAAAAGAGAGGAAACAAAAGAGCTTTTCCAAAAAATAGATGAGATGCTTAAGCCATTAAAACTAGCGCTTGATTCAAAAAGGAATATGAAATCAAGGGCAAAGTTCGCATCCGGAGATTGGCACTAATATACTAGTATATTAGTAATTGATAACGCTGCTTTCTGTCTCCATTTCTGGGGCTATTCTCTCATTTCATACTTTTAATTTAATTGACTTATCAGCTTCATTTTCCTATGCTTAAGAAATGGACAGGCTTAAATTTATTCCTCTGATTCTTATTCTTCTCGCGATTCCTCTTACAGTAATTCTTGCTAATCAGGTTCAGAATTACATAAACCACGCCGCCGGACCGGAGCGAAAACTTGTTATGGGGATGTCTATATACAAAGGAGGCTATGAAAGTAGATATTCTGCTACAAAAACTTTAAAAATAATTGATTCAGTAGCAGGGCAAATTGGACAGTATCCGGCAACGTGGTCCATATGGACTGATTTCGGAGATGGTAGCTATACGGATGAAGTAAATGATGCTTCTCCAAATACAAGAAATACGTTTCCAAGCCAGGAGTTGTTAAACGGGCTTACTGCCAGAAATATTTCTCCTGTTATATTTATGCAGTCGGTTGGACGCCCTGTATACGGAGTTGGAGATGCAAATAATGACCCTGCGGCAAAAAGATACAGTAATGCCTCAATAGCCAATGGTTCTTTTGATTCATATTTAATTAAATGGGCAAATGAGGCTAAAGCATATAACAAACCCGTAATTCTACGATACGATCAGGAAATGAATGGAAAATGGTTTCCCTGGTCCAAACCGGTAAAAGACGCGAACCTTAAAAATTTCAAAAATTTACATAATACTCCGGAAAATTTTGTAAAATCATGGCAACACATCTACAATGTCATTCATCCCATAGCTCCCAAGGTGAAATTTTTCTGGTGTCCAATCGTGGGAAGTGTTGGCAGCTTCACTAACTACTTTCCCGGAAATGCATACGTTGACTATATAGGATTTGACGCTTATGAAAAGCCTGACAGCATCGCAAGAACAATGCTGGATCTGTACGATGATCCTATAAAAAATCTTAGGACATTCTCTAATAAGCCCATAATCATCGGTGAGACAGGAGTAGATCTCAGATTCCCTAATAGAAGTGTCTGGCTAACAAATGGCTATCCGGCCATATATAATAATTTTCCGGATGTTAAGGCAATTATATATTTCAACATGGGCAACTGGGATCTTTCTGCAAACCCGGAAATTAGAACTGCTTATAAAAATTTGGCCGCTCAAGCAAGATTCCAAGGTAGATTTCCTCCTTTTACAGCTTCTCCACCTCCTACTCCCAAACCAAACACGACTCAAACTATTACCCCAACTCCGATTCATAAACCAACATTGACTCCAACGCCCACTCCTAAACCGATTATTACTCAAAATCCTACCAATTCACCAACCCCACCTCCGGGAACGTCTCTTAAAGTGATAATTGGTATTGATGGAATAGGAGTCACAAAAAGAATTCCTTTGGGAGGGAATAAAAATCCAAAACACACCACGAGAGATTTAAATGTAAGTATATACAAAGCTGCAGATAACACCAGGATCTATTCATCTAAACAGAAATTCTCTTACAACTCTGCTCTTAAGAAGTTTGATTCCACATTTTCTCTACCAAACAATTTCCCAAGTAGTACATATAACTTTTATATAGACGGGGAGGAGTACCTTCTTGCCCGTTATCCCGGCTCAGTCACAATAAACAAAGGTAGTCAAACTAGGCTAGACTCGGCAAACTTCACGCTGATCACGGGTGACATTAACAAAACCGAAAAGTCTATAAATAAGCTAAATATTTTGGACTATAATATACTTCTTTCTTGCTCGATATTTTCAAGCAACAAAACTCTTTGCAACACAAAGGCTAATTACAGGGAGAATTCTGATTTAAATGATGATGGCAAGGTTAATGAAAATGATTTCACTCTTTTCCTCAAAGAGTTGGCAAATCAAGAGGGCGAGATTCTACCAGGGAGCTCGCCGACACCAACCCCAACGCCTAGACCAAGCACTACCCCAACTCCCACACCTCCACCTGGCACATACGCCGCGACATACACGGCTAGCTCAGCTACGGATCAGACCGCCGCACTCAAATCATTCATCGAGACGAACAAAGGAAAGCGCATTGCTCTTTCAGGCATCATTCCGGTCACGTTGCTCGGGATCACACTCCCGGCAGGATCGGTAACGACTATCGACTTTTTGCCGGGTGCAAAGATCCAGGGTACCCTCACGGGCGTACACGGCATCCTTCGTTTCTATACCTCTTGGGATGTGGTACTCAACGACCCGACGGTCTACGGAACGGGCTATGACTGGGTTGGGGACCAAGAACCGAATCAAGGCGAACACGGCATCTACATCGACGGCGGCGGGCGCATCACTATCAACCGCCCGGTCATCCGAGACACAAGAGGCGATGGTATCTACATTGGGTATCAGGCCGGGAAGAATGTGCCGGCGGTCGGTGTCGTCATCAATAACCCGAACATCGAGCGTTCTTCGCGTAACGGCATCAGCCCTGTAGCCGGTGAGGTAACTATCCGTGGTGGACATATTGACCGGTCCGGACTCGACAGTATCGACTTTGAGCCCAACAACGACCTCGGGGCAACGAGCATCTCAGGTATCGTCAGTGATATCCGTCTTACCCGCCACGGCGACCTGCCGGGGGCGGCGGCCCATGGCCCCTACGCCATCGCAGCGGGCGGCTATTCAACGGCAACAAAGAAACGAATAGACATCCAAAGAGTAACGGGTGACAACATGCGAATGACTATACGCAACACTGCAATTGTAATCATTCAAAATAACATCTCGGACGTTGCCACCATTGCGGACTTTCCCGGAGTAGGGTCTTTAACTTTTACTAATAACACCCGCATCACAAAACAATGAGCGGGAATAACTGAATTTACTTCCACCTCCACTTACTTTAGTGATGGAACTAACTGGAAGGGCTGGAAGCAATGGGGCGTTGATAATCGCAGAGAACAAAATCTTCAGTATTACTTCAAATAGTGCCTAAATAAATCCAGCACCTTTTCCCACGACACTTACCAAGCCTGCTGCGGGGTTTTAAAAGGTGCTGGATAAACTATAAGA
>JBBTWB010000013.1:3599-5284 GCA_038078635.1 Patescibacteria group bacterium
GCCGAGGCACAGTTTAGAAATTAGATACTAGATATTAGTAAATAGTTAGATTGCGCTCCTCGGAGCGCTTTTTTGTACTCCTTAGGCAATTTACAAACAGTGTACGATCCCGCCGAAGCTTTAGCGAAGGATGGAGCGAAGGAGGATTATGAACAAAATTACACAGATAGCAAAAAAAAGTCAAAATAGGGTTAAAAAAGAACAAATCGTAGCTGAGTTGGTTGAAAAAATCGATAATTCTAACGGTTTAGTCTTTGCTGATTTCCAAGGCCTTACCCATAAACAGCTTGAGTCGCTTAAAAAAGAATTAAAAAAACTGGATTCAACAATAGTAATTGCTAAAAATTCACTGATCAAACTCTCTCTTGGACAATCAAAAAATTATGCTGATTTTAAAGATAACGAGGGCCTGAATTTGCCTACAGCGACTCTTTTTATTGGAGGAGATATGATAGAGCCTCTTAAAAAGCTTCAAAAACTCATAAAAGAACTAAATCTTCCAAAAATAAAATTTGGAATCCTGGAAGGACAGCTTCTTGATGAGTCAGGTGTATTAAAAATTGCTTCTCTGCCAACCAGAGATACACTTCTTGCACAATTTGTTGGTACATTAAATTCTCCAATTCAGGGGTTGGTTGTTACGCTCAATGGCAATATCCAAAAGCTTGCTTTGGTATTAGATCAAATCAAAAATCAAAAATCAAATCTCAAAAATACAAATTAAATATTCGAGAGGGGGTGTACAAAATATTATGGCAGATAAAAAATTAACAAAAGATCAAATAATGGAGGCGGTCGAAACCATGTCAGTTCTCGAACTCTCAGAATTAGTAAAAGCACTTGAAGAAAAATTCGGAGTTTCAGCTCAAGCTATGCAAGCTCCCGCGTCAAACGCGGCTGCGGCACCGGCAGCAGGAGGAGCACCGGCAGCAGACGAGGAACAAGCTTCAGAACAAACAGTATTTAACGTAGTTATTGCTTCGGGTGGAGCAAATAAAATTCAGGTTATTAAAGCTGTAAGAGAATTAGTCCCAACGCTCGGACTCGCTGATGCAAAAGGATTAGTTGATTCAGCACCAAAAGAAGTATTGGTAGCAGTTAATAAGAAAACGGCTGAAGAAGCAAAGGAAAAACTAACAGCAGCAGGCGCTACTGTTGAACTGAAGTAATGATTGATGATTTATGAATAGAAATCATCTCTTAAATCTTTAATCGTAAATCTTAAATCAAAAGAGCGTAATTAATTACGCTCTTTTTTTATCCTATAGTTTGACTTTGCAACCACAATCCAGTATACTTCTCTCCTCTTCTAGGATTCTCCGCTAATGAAATAGCTATGCCTTAAGGCAGGGAAATTCTAGCCGCAGGAGCAACAATTTGAGGAGGAGAGATTCGGAAATTCCGATCACCCATCCAAACCAGAGAAATCTGGAGCAACAAAAGGAGTGCGCGGTGTTTCGTTCAATCAAGGCCATGGGTTCGATTATCGTGATCACGTTGTTGATCGGGATCAGCCCCGTCACAGCCCAGGATAACGTGTTTCAGATCCGTCACGCCGAGATGCCCAGCCATTTCTGCATGCTGCCCAACGTCTACACGGCGGCGGACGAGACGCAGACCAACTCGGATAGCTGGCTTCAGCTCAGCCTTGACAAGCTGGCATATGCTGGCGACAGGATCCTGAG
>JBBTWB010000014.1:0-1350 GCA_038078635.1 Patescibacteria group bacterium
TCATTTCCTTCTCCACGGGGCTTAGGTTTGACTCTAAGCAAACAGTGACCGTACTGCCCTCTACCTCCTGACTGTTTAATATATTTTCCTTCTCCTGTTGCCTCTTCTTTAATTGTTTCTTTGTAAGCTACTTGAGGTGCTCCTACATTTGCCTCAACTCCGAAGTCAGATTTCATAGTATTAACTTTAACTTCCAGTTGAAGCTCTCCAACTCCGGAAATAATGGTTTGTCCTGTTTCATGATTTGTTTTTACTTGAAAGGTAGGGTCTTCGTCCATAAGACGCTTCAAGGCCAAACCTAATTTTTCCTGATCTGATTTGGTTTTTGGCTCAATTGCCAGAGAAATAACAGGCTCTGGGAATGTGATTTTTTCAAGAATAATTGGTTTGCTCTCGTCGCAAAGAGTGTCTCCCGTAGTAGTATCTTTAAGTCCAACCATAGCCACAATTTCTCCTGCATATGCTTCCTCTATTTCTTCTCTTTGGTTTGAATGCATTAATAAAAGTCTTCCAACGCGCTCTTTTACGTCTTTTGTGGAGTTATAAATGTATGAACCAGCTTGGATTTTCCCCGAGTAAACTCTATAAAAAGTTAGCTTTCCGACATGAGGATCATTTTGAATTTTGAAAGCAAGTCCGGAAAGTGATTCATCAGGTACAAGCTGTCTCATTTCTTCCTGGTTTGTTTTCGGATTTAATCCTTTTACTTCTTTAAGATCCACAGGAGAAGGAAGATAATCAACAACTGCGTCAAGAAGAGGCTGAACTCCCTTATTCCTAAGAGATGTTCCTGCATAAATCGGCACTAATTTATATGCAATTACTGCAGCTCTTAATGCTTTTTGGAGTTCTTCAACTGTCGGCTCTTCTCCATTTAAGTATTTTTCAAGTAATGCATCGTCTGTTTCTGAAATCTTTTCAATAAGTTTTTTTCTGTATTCATCAACTTGGGCCTTCATATCATTTGGAATGTCATCTGACACGTCGTATTTCGCGCCTAATTCATCTGATCCCCATCTAAAAGCTCTCTGAGTCAAAAGGTCTACATTTCCTACGTATGTTTGCTCGGCACCAATTGGTAAAACCATAATTGCAGTATTTGCGCCTAGTCTGTCTTCAATAGATTTAACTGTAGCTAAGAAATCAGCACCCAGCTTATCCATTTTATTAACAAAACAAATTCTAGGAACTTTATATTTATCTGCCTGTCTCCAAACAGTTTCTGATTGAGACTGAACTCCTTCTTCTGCATCCAGTACCGTAATTCCTCCGTCCAAAACTCTTAAAGAACGCTCTACTTCTGCTGTAAAATCTACATGGCCGGGAGTGTCAATAATATTAAATCTGTGT
>JBBTWB010000015.1:0-1503 GCA_038078635.1 Patescibacteria group bacterium
TCAAACGATTGTTATTAAGCAGGTATAAACCTTTATTCCTGCTGACAAGCATTATAACACAAGTCAAACCAATAGTCAAACTATAGGATAATTAGCCTCGCTTTTCTGACTTTCGCGCCTATAAAGAATTAACTTACTTTGGTGGTTGTTCATCTAGAAGTTCTACTCTGCCGCTTTCAAAGTCTATGATTGGCATATTCCCAAAAAGCACAGCTGCCCATTCACCTATATCTGCTTTCCTTTGTGCTATTCCTAATTTTTTAGACTCATCGGTTATTGAAGCGTTTTCTGCGCAATATCTTAAAAGAGCAAACCGTCCTTCCGGAGTATCTGGAAAAACGGGACTGATAGGTGTACCGTCAGTATATGATTCATACGCACTAACTCCAATATTCCCCGGATCGGTTCCTGAAAAATCCGGCATCATCATTCCTCTTATTTCTTCGTAGTCAAGTTTGGCATCCTCACTATCGTCTCCTCCGGAAAATTGATCAAAGGTTTCAAATGGTATAAGCGGAACATACTTTCCGTCCGGTCCTTTAGGATGTTCCCAATCTAGAGGGGCTCTTCTTACTTCTCTATTTGGGATCACGCCAATTCTTCCATCTGGGTTTTTGGGCATTCCTCCCGGTAGAGATTCTCCAGAATCTAACATAAGATAATTATAGCAGACGGAATTTTGTTTACTTTTTATAGATTTCGCGTCTGTGGCCAACTCGTAGAATAACTATGTTTTGTTTATCCATGTCAAAAATTATTCTGTAGTTTCCAACACGGAAGCGGTATGTACCTAGAGAGGAGCTTATGAGTTTTTTAGACAAAGCTATTGGATTTTTTGATAGCTCTTCCAGTTTCTTTTTGATCCTTTTTTTAGCAACACTATCCAGCTTTTGGATATCATGAAACGCAGTTTTGGTATAAATGAGCTTATAAGCCATTAAATCTGTCCAAAAACTTGCTCGTGGGTTAGAAAATCGTGATTTTTATACTCCTGTCTGGCTTTTTTTATACTGGCAAGATATTTTTTATCTGCAAAAGCAAGCAAATCCTCAAAAAGATCAATATTCACAATAGCAGATGTGATTTTCCCTTTTCTTGCTACTAAAAGAAAATCTTTCTTGTTATTTACTTCAGAAAGAGTATCAGCTAGATTGTTTCTAAGAACTGTGGAACTTACAATATTCATGTTATTTTCAATTATACACTACAAATGTACATTGTCAATGTAGAACTTGTCTTTGACTTTATTGTCGTATAATAAACATAAATGAAAACTGATCTTAGGAAAATTCTTGTGCCATACGCTGAGAGCGAGCATGAAACTTTGGATGATTTATTTGAACTTATTAAAGTAAAACCCGGTCAAAAAACTCTGGATATGGGATCAGGTGACGGAAGAATGGTTATTGAAATGGCCAAAAGAGGCGCGGAGGCACATGGAATAGAGATTATAGAAAAATATGTCAGGCGTTCTCTGTGGAAAATAGCCCAGGCAAATTTATC
>JBBTWB010000016.1:0-1815 GCA_038078635.1 Patescibacteria group bacterium
TCACCCTTTATAATTATACTCCCATTCAACAAGAAATTGCATTTTATATAAACAATAGCAAACTAGCTCAAAGTTAATCTAACTATTGCATTTTTAGTCCCATAGTGATATGATGGCGCCGAATAATTAAATCTAGCTTAGGGAGATCCGAATTTCTACCCCCTTTCTCCCTGAAGCTGATGAGTCTAACTAATTCCCAGTTCTTAACTCATAAATCATAAATCTTCGTGCGCTTTCCCCTTAACCCTTAACGCTGGTATAATGAGAGTATGTTTAAAAAACTGTTTACGCATTTTAAGAAAGACCATTTATATAGGAATTCTATATATCTTATGGCGAGCACAGGTGTTTTAGCAGGATTTGGATTTTTCTTCTGGATAATTGCGGCCAGGGAATTTCCCGCAAGTGAGGTAGGAATTGCCACAACTCTTATTTCCATAGCAGTTTTACTCGCTAATTTTGCGCTTTTAGGACTTAATATCAGTCTTAACCGTTTTCTGCCAAAGTCAGAAGAAAGAAATGAAATGATTTCATCCTCTAGTATTCTGGTAATTATTGCCGCAATTGTTTCTTCTATTATTTTTCTTTCAGGGGTAAATGTTTTTTCTCCAAAACTATCTTTTCTGATCAGCAGTCCAGTCTACATTATTACTTTTATTTTCTTTATTGTTGTCCTTTCCTTAGGTGCTCTTCAGGATAGTGTTTACATTGCATATAGATCTGCAGGAAACATTTTTGTTAAAAATTCCATTCTCAGTGTTTTAAAAATTATATTTATTTTTCTTCTGGTTTCCTTTGGCGCTTACGGCATTTTTAGTTCATTTACTACGGCCATGGCTATAAGTTTTTTTATAAGTACGGGATATTTAATCTATAGGTATAAATTCAGGCCAAAGCTGCATCTTAATCTTAATATTGTAAGAGAATTAGGAAAATACTCACTAGGCAACTATATCGCAGGATTTTTATATGCAGCACCCACTCTGATTCTTCCAATTTTAATTTTAAATAAACTCCATGCAAGCTCGGCTGCTTATTACTACATAGATTCTATGATTTTAGGCATACTCATCACAATTCCATTGGCTGTTTCTCAATCTCTTTTGACAGAAGGCTCACACGACGAAGATCTTCTTACTCACCACGTTAGAAAAGCTATAAAGATTACATATTTATTTTTAGTGCCGGGAGTAATTGCAATTTTTATTTTTGGCGGTTTTGTGCTTCAATTTTTTGGAGAAAATTATTCGGAGGAGGCATTCAGATTTTTGCAAATCATTTCATTATCTTCTCTTTTTATGCCCGTGGTTCTTTTTGGGAATTCCATACTTAGAATTCATCACCAGATAAGGTCGCTTATCGTCTTAAATCTGATCGGTTGCATCGTAGTTTTAGGCAGCTCGTATGCGTTAATTTCTTATGGCCTGAATGGTGTAGGATTTGGTTGGTTAATAGGTCAAATTATAATTGCGGTTATTTTCATAGTCCCCAATATTAAATTAATTCTTTCCCATAAATAGAGTAGATATTCTCCTGCAAATATCAGATTGCCGGGTTAGCATGACTTAAACTTTCTGTGGTATAATTCTGGCCACAATGGGAGAAAAGCCATTAGTGGGGGATCCGGTCCTTCCTAGGAATGAAAGAGTAGCAGAAAGTGTTTGGGAAGAAGTGATTAGGGAAATTGATGCTCAATCTACTCAAGACGGAATTCCCGCAAATCTGAGAGAATGGTCAAGTCCAGTCCCAGAATTAGGCGATAGATACAGGATAAATGTAAAGCCGATGTTTCTGGGTCCTGAAGGGAAGGCAGCA
>JBBTWB010000016.1:1825-2705 GCA_038078635.1 Patescibacteria group bacterium
CATGCATTGCGTTAGCAGGCTGGAAAAATGAGGAACCATTTGTGATAACTGCGATTACCAGTCCAGTCGGGCCTTTTACGCCCTTAACTCTTAATCCTCTAAATTTTGGGAAACATGCGCTAGCGGTGGTGCAGGATAGGAAACAAATATTAATTCCCACACCACTAGCTTCCCCAGGCAAAGCAAATTAAATCTTCTGTGGTATAATTCTGGCCAATATGACTGAGGACGCAGAAAGAACGGGAAGGTCTAGGGTAGTTGTGGTTGGGGATCGCGAATACGATATCCAATATTCGGATGAAGAACAAGGCGATATGGATGACGAGGAACAAACTTGGATAGATCTTTTCCGTTTTATGGCCGACACTGCACGGGATTTAGGAGAAGCCGTAGATGATCATCCGTGGGAAGGCGTAATTCCTCCAGCCTCAAATATAGAGGAGTATGAATACAGGATGAAGGTAGCGGTGGGTATGACAGATAACCTAGAACGCCCGTCATTAATAGTCGTAGATCTTTACGAGGATGATCTGCATTCAGAGCAGGCAATAGCTGTAGCAGTGTGGGACGATGAGGATAATATTGAAATGTGGGAACTTCACCCGGAACCTTCCATGAGAGTAACACAACGGATATTTAGTCTTAAAGATATGGCAGTAGAGGCAAAAAAATTGATTGGGGCTACGATTCGGGAAAACGCAGAAGAAGACGCACGCATAGAAAGTGGATTTACAGCTGGAGAAGGAACCTTTACAATAACAAAAAAAACTATCTCAAAAAGTCTGTCCTTCTTCATTTAAATTAAAATTGCTGTGGCAACTGCGGGTAATGGCACTTCTTCCATTTTTTTCCGCTCCCGCACCAGCACTGATCGTTTCTA
>JBBTWB010000017.1:0-12092 GCA_038078635.1 Patescibacteria group bacterium
CAAAGAGCTTTTGAGGAGTGGCCCACTCCGGCGTGGCGGAAGTGTAGAGGCCGGGAACGTTGGTCAATATATAAGTTTAGAAAATATCAGCGGTGTTTTGGTGGGAGGACAAAGTTTAGACCCCATCAACTTTATAAATATTATTAAAAATGCTATTTAAAAAATTATTTGTTTTTTTATTTTTTGTTGTAGTTTTTGGATTAGAGTTTTTGCAAGTGACAAGAAGTATTTCTCCGATTCTATTCCAGGTCCTGTTTAATAAAAACATAGAGCTTAAAAAATCTTCTCCTGAGAGAATTAACCTTTTGCTTCTTGGGAGAGGAGGAGGAAAACATGAGGGCCCTAATCTTTCGGATACAATTATTTTTGCAAGCCTTGATTTAAAAAATCCTAAAGTTACCCTGGTGTCGCTTCCCCGTGATTTATGGTCGGCTGATCTAAATGGAAGAATAAATAGCGCATATGCTGTGGGAGAGACAAAAAGGAAAGGTGGAGGATTAGTTCTATCAGAATCGGTTGTTAGTAAAATTATAGGGCAGAATATTGACTATGGAATAGTAATTGACTTTTCAGGATTTGTAAAAGCAGTGGATCTTATGGGAGGGATTGATGTGAATGTTGACCGGGCATTTGATGATTATCAATACCCTATTAAGGGAAATGAGAACGAACTATGCGGACACACGGAAGAAGAGGTAGTAACTTTTACTGCGAGTAATTCTGCGGAAACAGAACTTCCCGGGTTTTTCCCATGCAGATATGAACATTTACATTTTAATAAGGGATTGCAGCATATGGACGGAGAGACTGCACTTAAATACGTGAGGTCACGCCATGCTAAAGGGAATGAAGGGACTGATTTTGCCCGTTCTCAAAGACAGGAAAAAACTATAAAAGCATTCATGGATAAAGTTTTCTCATTGCAGATTTTAGTAAATCCTGCAAAAATTGTAGGTCTTTATAGCGCAGTTAACGGAAGCATAGATACTAATATAAAACAGAATGAATTTGATGATTTTATAAAACTAGCGCAAAAATTCCAACATGCAAAAATACAAAGCGTTGTGATTGATTATGGAGATCAAAGAGATAAGCGGGGAGGACTACTGACACATCCACCAATAAGCGGAAAATATAAATATGAATGGACGTTAATTCCTAGAATCGGAGATAATGACTTTTCTGAAATCCATGAATATATAAAATGCAGTCTTACCAGAACTGATTGTGTTGTATCTGAAATACCCTAATATATTTTATAAATCTTAGTATTTTTATTCGAGTAAACGATTTTAGCTAACTTAATAAATTTATCTTCATATATATTATATTTCTCTCTTTCCAACTGTCCTATATAGACATAAGAAATATTATATTTTTTGAAAAGATCCTTTGTCATTTTCAAATTAGTGCTTTCGTATAAATTTTTTATATCATCAAAGCGGGCTGATGGGACATCGTATGATCCTCTCCAAAGCCATTCATGTACAATCCATCCAAGAACTGTAGGCAGCCCGGTGTTGGATGAGATTCTCGCAAAATCTGTATAAGAATCTCCTTGTGTTTCTAAAATTACAGGCTGTCCTTCAATATTTTTATTTATCCAGTTAATGGCGTCATAATCTTGAGGTTTTATCTCTTTGAGATATTTTATTCCATCAAGCCCTTGATATTTAGTTAGATTTCCGTATCCTGATGGAATAGAAAAATAAGGATAAATTGAAACAAGAAACAGCAAGAGAAACGAAAAAATGGCAAAGACAATAAATAATACCCGGGAATATAATTTTCTTGCATCGGATCTGATCGACGCAATTATTCTAATTAAAATATAAACACTTGAAATATAAAGCATAATAGAAGCTTGATAAGCAAGTTTAAACATAGTGTTGGCTCTAAAATGTGCAGTATATATGTCTTTCAAGTAAAAAAATTCAGGGATAATTATAAGCAGTAAGGAAAATAGAGAGATAGTTAAAGCAAAATAATCTGAAGATATTGATTTTTTCTTCCTTAAGAAAATTAAAAACGAAATTACCATATAAAGAAAAAATCCATAAAGTATTAATAATTGCCACCAGGGTGAGTGCTGGCACTGTCCATTTTCAAAAACAAAAGGTCCTAATTTTTGTAGGCTTAATAGAAATTTAGGAGAACAGTTAAGTCCTATTCCGGATGCAAAAGGAGAAAAGTTTTGATTAAAAATAAAAGTGAATATAAAAAATGAAAGAAAGATAAAAATTATTTGTTTTCCTGTAGCGACAGTTACTTGTGTAATTTTTTTAAACTCTTTTTTACTTTTATTTTCCATAAAATTTAAAACAAACGCTACAACCATAAACAAACCAAGATACAAGAGGCCGTCCCACGCATTTGTCATATAGGCAATTGCAAGGAGAAAAGAAGCCGAGAGAAGAATCAGAAGCCTGATCTTTTTTTCTAAGAACATTACAAAACAAAGAGCAATAAGAGTCATAACTATTGGAATATCAAGCACATGTCCATGGAGGTCCGCTACTACGAATGAATAGGAAGGGAATTCATGAATGGTGTGATAAATAAATCTTGTAGCATTCGGATACCAATAAGCATTAGGAAATTCAAAGAGAGAAAAAGTAAGTTTCCAAAATGGAAGCGGAGTTTCCGGATTAAAAGTTTTAAAGAAAGAATAAATGGTTTGAAGATTTCCGGCCAGAGAGACTATGTACCCAAAGATCAACCCAAAAATAAATAATTTTTTCAGTGAATATTTCTTAATTTTTTGAATCAAATTGATTCCTAAGGAAAAGGATGCCGAAAAAGTAAATGCAAAAATAGTTGCAATCATAAGGTTAAAACTTATGAAGGACGGAATTTGAGATAACTTAGTGAGTACGGCGGTAAATAAATGACCGAAATAATAGTAGTTAATAGAAAAAGGAGTTAGCCACATGTCACGAGGCGGGAAATATTCAGTTCTAAGGATTGAATTAACAAAACCAAAATCCATGAATTTTTCTAAATCATGAATGCTGGGTTGATAACTTCTGACGATTGACCAAATAAGAAGGCAGACAAAAAATATAAATTCTTCAACAATAAATAGCCTAATTGATTCTTTAAGCTCTAATCTCTGTTTTTTTAGAAGAAGATAGGATATTACTACAAGCAGAATCCAGACGAGAATTAAATTAATCTGTGTAAATTTGAGTATATGAAAATAAGAGAGAATAAATATTGAATAAGAAATAAGAAGCGTTCCGATAATTTTAGAGAAAATATACCCCCTATCTATAAACGGGTGAAATATTTTTGAGGTAAACGGCAAAAAAGAAAGGCCAATTAATAAAAATAAAAACCACCATTTTAATACAAATATAAAATCAGCTGAGTACATAGTCTATGGCTTTGTTAATACAACCAAACTGGCAGGACGAGCAATATTGTTGTTAGTATACCAAAGATAAAACTTCTTTGAGTTTGGAAATTTTCGCTTTAATTCAATTGCCGTCTCTTCATTTTCAGGAGTCGCAAACATGAAAAACGCATATCCATGGTTCTGATTTGTTTTAGAAAGAGATAAGAATGATTCGCTATTATCAAGCCAGGTATAATTTTTCGTAAAAGCATCTTTGCCTTCTTTATATAAATAGTATGTTAAAAGTTCTCTTGGGTAGTTATCAGTTATATAAATATCATAATTATTCCAAACCGTTTTTATATAATTTGTGATAACCAATGTTTCTGGATAAAATCCTGCCAGTTCCCGTCTATTCGGGCCCAAGTAATCATGATAGGTAGAAATTGCTCCTGAGGCACAAATTAAAAAAATTAAAATATATATGACGTGCGCGGCTATTTTATTTTTTATTCTCTTTAATGCAAATTGAGCCGGGTATAAAAGTCCGACTGCTGCTAAGAAATAAATAGATGGAATTACACCTATTGCCCGGTTGCCATTTGGTACAGATAAGATGCCTGGGACAAGAGAAGATATTAACCAAATAAGCATAAAGAAATATTTCTTATCCTTTTTTATAATTATGAAATAGATTGTGATAATAAGCCCGATTGGTAAGAGCCATGAAACAAGCTTATCAACAAGCGGTTCAAAAATAAAAAAATCATTTCCGTTACCACTGACGTTAAAAAGTAAAGCAGACGTAATTATGTTATTTATAAGCGGCGAGATGTTTTCTGCTTTTGAAATTTCATTCCCGACGAAAAGAAAATTAGATCTGCTCGTGAAATTTTCCCAGTTATTTAGGGCATAATAAAGCATTGGTAAGGAAACAATAAATGCTGAAATAAAAAGAGCAAATATTTGTTTTCCGTAATTTTTTAAAAAAGATTTTTTTGACAAAGATTCAAACACTAGCCAAGTAATAAAAAATACAGGAATTATCCTTGCTGCGTCATAGGTATACAGCGAAACAAGAGACAGCATCACACCTGATAAGATGAAATGTATTCTTTTTTTGCTTTCAAGTCCTCTAAAGAAAAAATAAAATAAAAGAGTAGTAAAAAAAGGAACGGTCACCGCTCTCCACCCGGATTTACTGAATGTAATATGCCATCCTGAGATTGCTATGAAAAATGAAGTAAGAAGAGCTAATTTTTCATTGAATAAACGCTTTATCAAAAAGAAAACTGCAATGACAAGTCCAACGCCGAATATATCTGTTGCGAGACGGATTGTCACAGGATTATTTCCAAATAAAGTCATAAAGAAGGCAGTGAGTAACCTTGAAATTCCTTCACCTCTCCATCCCTCTGCCGCATAAGGAAGGTAGTTGCTAATATTTCCTTTTAATATTTCAATCGCGGCCAAGCCTTCCCAAGCAGCATCATTATTAAGACCATATGGGATTGTTTCGATTTTCCAAAAACGGAAAAAAACTGCAATCGTAAGTACTGATAGAAATAAAAAAAACGTGGAGTTCTTTTTAAGTATTGCCATTTAACCCTAATTATAACAATTATTCTTTGGCCGAACAGGTAGAGTCAACGTCATAAATAAAATAGGAATTATTAGGATTTTCATAAAGCCTGACAAATTGAGAATGAAAAAGATTGGATATTGCAGGAATGTTTGGGTCAGGCGGGTTCTGGATTTTTATTTCTACATAATTTATATTGTTTTGTTTCAAAAGCTTGCATACATAACTTAAGTTGTTGGTGGAAAGCATGGCTTTCATGTCAGAATATCTTTTATTTGTGTTATATCCATTAGACCAGGAGAAGTAGGGCCATCCCATGAATATTTTTCTTCCAGCTAGAGATGCAGGGTCATAAAGATATGTAGTATTTAAAAAAATCGAATTAGGTTTTGTATTATTTTTTATCCAAAAAGAATCTTGATTTAATCTATAATCCGGAAGTTCAATTTTTGTATCATTATAGATAGGGAAAAAATCTATAATTCCTCCAAAAATCATAAAGAAAAAAACAATTATTGCTAGAGATTTGAAAAATAAGCGTTTATGCCAAAGCTTAAGCAGAAAATATGCTGAAAACATATTACCTACAAGCAAAAAATAATTGAAGAATTTATGATTAGCTGCAATTTCCGGAGAAAACTGAATGACGTTCCCTATTATAAAAATCATAAAAAATGTAAGCAGTATTTTTTTTTGATTTCTGTTTGCAAATAAGAATCCAAGCGGAATTAAAATAATGCTTAGTCCTAAGTTATATATCCAAAACTCCGTAAATTTGAAGAAGGTAAAGTTATTTGCTGTTAAAAAACCTATGACAAAACTTGGAGTGAATCCAGGAGTTTCCTTTAAATACAAATATTGCGGAAGAGCAATGCATGCTGCAATTATGAGTAATAAAAAACAATTTTTCCTTACAGATGAGAATGAGATTGCAAAGCACAAGATTACGATAATTGTCATAAGAAGTACAGCAAGGTGCAAAAAGAAAGTAAGTCCTAGAACTATTCCGAGAATTATATAAATTTTTGTTGGAATTTCTTTCTTTTGAAAAATGGGTTTGATAATTTGATAAATGATAAAAAGAGAAAGAGCAAAAGATATGGCAAGATGTCTTTGATTGGTATATATATTAAGATTCCAAAATGCGGAAACAATTCCTTTTCCATATGGGGCAAAAGACTGAAAGTCTTTGTTTGAAATAATGTCGTTTATTGTGTTTGAAGACAGCGGATAATTTTTTAAAAAATAAACAAAAGATAAGGAAGAGTTAAATAAGAAAAATATAACGCCCAGAAGCCCAATGCCTTTTGATTTGAATATCATTTTTGCTAAAAAATAGATCATTAAAATCAAAACAAAGAATCCTATAAAAGAAAGAGTGTTAAGAGCTAGATCAATACGCAGTCCCAAATTTTCTAAAATTCCAACTATAGAATAAAACAAGAAATGATATTTAATTGGTTCTCCCGGAAATAGAGGAGACTGAGGAAGAAAATTATTACCTAAAGAAAAAGAACGGATCAGTGGAATATGATTTGCGAAATCGCTCCATGCTTTCGTAGCGATAAAAAGACTGCCGCTTTTTACTGCAAAAGTAGAAAACATTAAAAAGAATCCGAAGAGCGAGCCGAGCAGGGTAACAAGTATTTCAATATAATTTTTAAGGAAGAATCTTTTAATTTTCACTTAGCAAGAATATATTCTGTAATTTTTTCTCCCAACTCAACTGCATAATTAGTTCCTCTATCCCATGGATAAACCTGCTCTATGTTAGCAAGATAAACATTTGGAAGTGGCGTTTCGAAAGGCGGAATCATCTTGGAATAATTTGTAGGAATAACTGGTTGGGCAAAAGGAACTTTAAAAAGTTCATATCCAATTAAATGTTTTTTATAATCCGGATTTATTTTTCTGAGGAATGGATCAAAAAGTTTTAGAACCTCGTCTTTATTCATAGCAAATCTTTTGGAATCCGGCTCCAAATAATTTCCTAAGTATAAAAGATGTTCATTATTGTAATATTTTTTATCCATAAAATTTGAATGGTCGACGATAGCCATTATGGGATTATTTTCGTCACAAACATTCAACCAATATGTCCCGTCCGTTAGGAAAGGTTTAGAGAGACGAAGCATTAAATTTGTAGCGCCAAGTCCTTTTAGCTTCGCAAATTTACGTATGTAGTCTAGGGGAAGATTCTTGACCATTCGTAAAAAAAGAAAAGAGGGTAAGGTTACGATCACTTTATCAAAATCCGCAGCTTTTGGTTTAGAATCATCAGTCTGGAAAGTTATCGTTGGTTTACCGTTTGAGTCTATCTCAAGAACCTGGGTATTAAAATAAAATTTACCGCCCTTATTCTTAATCTCCTCAACGAGATGATCAGCGAAGTTTGAAAAACCACCGGACGGATAAGCAAGCGAAGACGTTCTTTTAACAAGTCTAGCCCAAATCCAGGCGAGGGAAACGTTATGAATATGTTGCCCAAATTTATTTTTGAAAAGAGGTTCCCAGATCATTTTATATCCTCTTTCTCCCATGATTTTAGGCAAAAAAGTTGTAGCATTTATTTTTTCAAGAGGTTTCCAGATAGGATTATATCGAATAGATGCGACAGCAAAACCCATGCGTAGTCTTTCGAAAATTGTCAATTTTGGGAATTTAATTACAGTAAGTGGTGAATCGAATTGGAAAATTTCATCTTCAACTAAGACTGAAGTCTTGGGTCTTTCTATTATTACCTCGTGTCCAATCTCTTTAGCCAGTCCTAAGATAAATTTGTCATTTGTAAACCAATGATGATAGTGCTTTTCCAGAGTCCAATCCCATTCTTTTTCATTGAATCCAAGAGCTAAACCTCCCGGTATACTGTCTTTTTCAAAGATTATAACGTCATGTCCTTTTTCCAATAAATTATACCCTGCTGATAGACCAGTAAATCCGGCCCCGATGATTCCTATTTTCATAATGGATTTTCTCTTGACAGGAGATATAGAATAAGTCCTACTCCTACAGCGCCAGCCGCTGCAACTGCAGCAATTATAACAGAAGATGGACCGGTTGGCGGAAGAGTTGGTAATGGTGAAATTTCCGGACTAAGGGAAGCCGTTTCTGTAATCTCCGCGATTACGACTGGGCTTATTGTAGGAGTTAATGTCGCTGAAGGAGTAGCTGATTCTTCAACTTGGTCACCTGAGGCAAAAACAACAAAGTTTTGAGTTATGGTTTGGATAATTCCTTGTTTATTTTTTGTTTTTATTGTAATTGTATGATTCCCCGGAGAAAGAGGTGCTGAATGTCTATAGCTCCATATACCATTAGATCCTGTTGTTGTTTCTGTTCTTATATTTTCGTCTGAATGGATTTCGATTTCAACTGTTTCATTTGGTTGGCCGGTCCCTTCAAATTTTGGCTGTTGATCTGAAAACTTTTCATTATTTTCAGGCGTAATTATTTTCGGTTCATTATCATTAACTTTTCCGACATCAGGGAAAGACCCGGTTTGATTAGCTGTATCTTCTTTGGGTGAAAAATCTCCTGTAGAAAAATCATAACTATTAGACAATGTAATTATTGGAACCGGATTTATCTGATTTGCAGACACACTGACAGAGGACGATAGCTTACTTGTATAAATATCAATATTTAATATTTCTTTTTCTTCCAGAATGAAATAGTCATCCATTGATTGATTGCGTAAGTTATTTAATGGAATCGTATATGTCCCGTCTGATTTAGTAATAGTAGATAAGTTTTGCGCTCCGTTTATTGTTACATAAACTAAGCTTTCTGCCGGTGCGGATCCATCAGGTAATATAGTTTTTCCTGTCATAGGGTCTTGAGAAGGGGGAGAATCTCCAATTTCGCTTCCGGTAGAAACATTAAATGGTGAGTTGTTGTTCAGATATTTCGTTTCACCTGATGTGATACTGAAATAATAACTGCTTTGAGGTTTTAGGTCTCTAATAGTTATTGAATGTATTGTATATTTATTAATAGATTGGGTTACTTGATCTCTATCGTCCAGAGCAACACTATCTAATTTACTGGCGTCCTCCCCATAACTAACAGTTCCTATTACTTTTCCATCCGTTATGTATGACACTGTAAATGAATTATCAGATATGTTTGAAACTGTTACATTCTTTGGATTATCAGAAGGACCCGCTTGGGTTTGAATCAGGTTTCCTGTTTTTACTAAGTATGTAGTAAGTATAATTCCTGTAATAATCAAAAATAATCCAAGAAGTGTTGGAATTCTTTTATCCAGAAAAGTTTTTTTCATATAGTTATTGTTCCCCAGGTGTTGGTTCTTGTGTTATATTGGTTTGGTCTGAAGTTTGAGATGATTCGCTAGCAACCTCTCCTCCCGGAATCTGATCTAAAATCGTTTGATTTTCGGTTGCATTATTAGTTGATTGTTGGGCTAAAGCCTCTTTAATTTGCAGATCGTAAAGCGGTTCTATTCTATCTCTATTTTTTAGTTTATCGATAGCTTTTTCGTTAAAAGTCCCATCTATAGGAACTATCTGAATGGTTAATGGATCGGTAATAGTGGATTTAGTATAACTTTGGTACACTTCAAAAATTACCCAAAGCACTGTTAGTAAAAATACCGGAGCAAGAATTATCGCAAAGTCTTTCTGTTTCATAATTTTTTATAATATGCAGTCCCTTTAATATTTAAATCAATTCCAGAGTTTACATCTGTCCCTTTTGTAATAGAAATAGTATCAATAGATATAACCCTTTGCATATTTTTAAGATTATTTATGAATTGTTTCAAATCCGCGTATTCCCCACTGGCCAATATTTCAAATCTGAATGATGAACTGGATGTAGCTTTTTTGTCCGTTAGATCAATAGGGTTAATATCAATATTAGTTAGGGATACAGAAGAGTTTTTTGCAACTGCTTGAAGCTGAGCTGTTAGGATTGGGCTTTCCGGTTTATCCGGAACAGCATCGGTAACAAAGCTTATGTCTCCTTCAACATTTTGATATGCTTGCGAAAGAGAAGATAAGCTATTAATTTTTTGAGATAATTTTTCTTCAACGAATCTACTGTCTGCTATTTCTTTTTTTAATTTTGTTATAGTAGAGAGAGTAGGACTGATCGCAAAAAGAAGAAAGAAAATTGAAGCTCCAAAAGTCAAAATTATTGTTAGATATTTCTGATTTTTCTCTTCTTTTAAATAAGGCAAAATCCCTCTGTAATATTTTTCATACTCTGATTTTTTAAATATTGTTTTCATCTTGTAACATCTGCCTCTGTTAGTCTTACTTGAATTAAGACATTCAAAGACGCATTTGCAGTTTTCGAGCTTATTCCTTCTATACTTACCGAACTAACATTTGGATTTTTTCTAAGCTCTGTTATAAATGATGTCATGGAGGGAACAGATGTCACATCAGCGTCAATAGCTATTTGGTTATTGGTAATACCTATCGAATTAAACGTTATTTCAGAAGGAGTTATATCTATGACTCCTGTTAATAAATCCACATTTCTGCTGCCTTTAACAGCAGCAGTATCTGCTAATTTAATTCTTTCTTGAAGGTTCCTGTACTTTGCTTCCGTGTCTTTAAGGCTTGCTACTATGGCTTGTTCTTGTCTGATTTTGTCATGAAGATCAATTAAGGTTCTATCCAGAGAAAATCTAACTATAAAAGCTGTAAAAGCAACCAATTCAACCGTGATAATAAGAAGTCTGCCTATCGTAAGAGACCACTTAACTATTTCATCCAACAAATTAACCCTACCCTTGAGTAGGTTTATCGAAGCAGAAGACTGCACTTTTTTAGTCTATGGCAATTTAGCCTTTTTGTCAAAGAAAAATGAGGTTATTTAGCTTTATTTTTAGGTTTTGTACCTGAAACACCAGGAGACTTTTTATTAGTTGATAGTTTAGCTAATCTGCTTTTTAGTCTAGCAGCCTTATTTTTATGGATAATATTTTTCTTAGCTGCTTTATCTATTATTTTATTTGCTTCCGACACTTTTTTAGGAGTTGGACTTTTTTTAGTGTTTTTTACAGCACGCTTAAATTGGTTTTTAAGTTTTAAATTTTCCTTTTCCCGTTTTATATCTTTTCTCAATTTTTTTTTGGCTTGTTTTGTTACTGGCATGGCAGCATTTTAGCATGCTATACTGAATACCGCAACCCACTTGGTCTTGCCGTTCGGCTTTCCAGAACTATTCGTTCACGCCTCACGGAGCAACCCAATGTGGGCAAGGCTATTTTATTATTTTATGCCTTTACGTTTTTTTCAAAAAGGTCTCACTCTTCTATTAAAAAAACAAACAAATATTCTCTCGGCAGCCTTGGTACTCATGACGACCGTTGTTTTGTCACAGGTCTTGGGACTGGTCAGGCAAAGACTCCTGGTAGGTACTTTTGGCGCATCGGATACGCTGGGAGTATATCTTGCTTCGTCAAAACTTCCTGATTTTCTATTTCAAATAATTATAGCTGGTGCCCTTTCATCAGCTTTTATTCCTGTTTTTGCAGGCCTTCTTAGTAAAGGGAGAAATGAGGATGGGAATAAAATGGCCTCAACCTTGCTTTCACTCGGATTTATTTTTTTTGGAGTTCTTTCTTTAGTTCTTTTTATTTTTGCTCCATTTTTTCTTCAGTTTATAAATTTAGGATCAGGATACTCTCCGGAACAAATGAGTCTTATGGCAAATCTTATGAGAATAATAATTTTTGGACAATTAATTTTTTTAATTGCAACTTTTTTTACAGCAGTACTTCAATCTTATAATCATTTCTTTATCCCCGGAATCGCTGCAGCGCTGTATAACTTAGGAATAATCATTGGAATATTGTTATTATCTGACAGAATTGGAATTTATGCTCCTGCAGCCGGTGTAATAATAGGAGCAACCATTTTTGCTCTTTTCCAAGTTCCGTTGGTGCGCTTGGTTGGGTTTAGATTTAAACCAAGCTTATCCCTTGATACTTCCGGGGTTAGGGAAGTAATAAAATTAATGTGGCCGCGTACACTTTCTTTATTAGTTTTTCAAATAGGAACCGTTATTACGGTTTCTCTTATTTCATTTTTGCCTTCCTCCGGCAGAAATTATGTAATTTATGATTATGCTATGACTCTAGTTTTTGCCCCGATAGTTTTATTTGGTCAGTCAATTGCTCAGGCTGCTTTTCCGGTT
>JBBTWB010000018.1:0-5789 GCA_038078635.1 Patescibacteria group bacterium
ATGACAGTGCTTGACACAAATTGCCCCACCTTATTCTGAATTGGCATGATTGATTCTGCCTTTAAGCGGTCTGTGTAATTTGCAAACTCATTCTCCCAAAAACTCTTTAGAACAGGATCCGTCATCTGTGCAACAACTCTAGCTCTAAATGTATCATTAGCAAGCATCTCAGGCACCATAAGAAGTGTTGCGTCCGGCATATCTATGACACTCATCAAAGTATTCCGTAATATATATTCCAAACGCGGACCCCATGAATGACCGTACAATTTGTTAAAAATAGCCACGATTCCTGAAACAACCAGTTCTTTTTGATGCGGCTCGGTGATTTCAAGAGGATTTAGACTAAATGCCCGCTCACGATCGCTCGGATCGAGATAAATTACATCATTAACTCTGTAAGACGGAATATAATCAAGCAAAATCTCGCACAAATCCCCGTGCGGATCAATAACACAAAATCCTTTTCTATTTCTCATGTCATTTATCGCCATATTGGCAATAAGGGTGGACTTTCCCGTTCCGGTTTTTCCAATTATATAGACATGTTTTCTCCTGTCATCATTCTTTACTCCAAAGATTGTTTGCTTGTTTTTGAACTCGGTTGAGGCAAAAAAATTAATCTCAGCTTTTTGTTCGTCGGACAAACCTTCTGCAACAGGCAAAACCTCAGGAGGCTCAGAAAGAACAACTTTATGCCATGAAATTGAATGAATAGTGGCAAGTTTTAGTGTCGGGAAGTGGAAAAGTGTTGCAATCTCCTCAACGTTTAAAATCTGATTGCTTGGCGCGAATCTATTGCTTCTTTTCAAAAGAACATTGACAAACCGGCCTTTTTGCCATAGATAAAGTTTTCTAAAACCAAGGCTATTTCCACCCGGATTATTGAAAGACGAAAAACTATTGGCTATTTCATATAAAAGCTGATTAGACCGTACTTTAGTATCAGAGTTTATTGCAATCCTAATAGCAGTTTTAAAACCATGAAATGATATCTTCTGAGTAATTAATTTACTCTTTGGATTAGTATGAGCTACTCCTTCTGCATCTTTAGTTTTTGATACTGCTGCCGCCTCACCTTTCTTATGCCAGGATGAACCAACCGGATTTAATAAATATTGGATTACTATCTTGTCACTAGGCTGAGCCTTTGACAATACCGATAGTAATGAAGAAAGCGGATCAACGTCTTTGAATTCAGTGTAGGACTTAATTGGGTACAAAAAACCGCTATTTAGCTTCATTTGGCCTGCAGAGAGCGTTGTTAAAGATGTAAGTACTTCAGGCATATAATCACGCGTATTTACGATAAGAGCTTTTGGGTACTGGGCTGTGAGCTGACCTTCAATGAAGGTTTTAAGGCTAGTTGGGCACGAAATATAGAAATGTATAGTTTGGGAAAAGAGCGCTATTTCGAGGCTAACCGGAAGACCTTTACGCCAAAGCACAAAAAACCTCTTCCTAAGCCCGGTGAGACTGGACAGGAATTGCACCATAGACTCAGTTGTCTCCTCGCCCGTGCGTGAAGTCTTAATTTCAAGAAGAACCCGGTCTTTTTCCATAATTGAAGCTAGTAAATAGTTAATAGATACTAGATATTAGTAGTATCTAACAACGGGAGGCTATTTGCAAGAAAAGCGATTTAGACATGTCAAGCTCCGCTGGAGCTTGGCACGTCCTATAACTATTTCTAATTCCCTACTACGGGATATACCCCCAATCGTGCTTGACATACCCTATAATATTTAGTAGAATACCCCAAGTCAATCGCAAGTCCACTTTTTGCGGACTTGTTGATGGGCAACAGTCGCGTTTGACGCGACAAAATTTAGCGGAGTTTGGCCCGCCAAGCTTTAGCGTTCGGCTTTTCAGAACTATTCGTTCACGCCTCACGCAGCAGTTTTAGGCGGACTCGCTTCGCTCGCACATTAACAAGGTATACAGGAAAATTTTCTAGATTAAATTTGTTGCATTTGGTTACTGGATTCTTTTAAGAGACTCCTGACTATGCACCCCGCTGTTGTTTGGGTGCATAGTTTGGGGTCTCTTGACGTGTGCCAGTAATCTGGTAAATCTGGCCGTCCGAGCCCGCGAGAAAATGACGGGAGTCAAACGAGGAGAAATCCTACGGATAATCTTCCGCCTATACCCTTCCAAGGTGAATCTCACGGCCGTCGGAGCCCCAATTTATCGGCAACAAGAGACACAATATAACAAGGAGGTGGCCAACGGATCAATCACTCAGGAGTGGCCCTTGATGTAGCGTCAGGAGGTCAACAGTCAATGATCCCGCAAAGTATGCGGCGGTCAAAGTCCAGTCAATGCACGGGAGGTGCAAATCATGTCCAGGAAGATCATGGGGCTCATCGGAGTCCTCGCCATCATGCTCAGCCTGTTCGGCGGCGGCAACGTCTTCGCGCAGGACAACGTCTACAACACCTGCGTGTCTCACGACAACAGTGACGGCACCACGACACTGGTCTGCAAGGATGACAACGGCAACGTCGTCCTCAACGTGACCTATCCCACCGTCGGCCCTCAGCCAGAACCCCCGTCCACGGACGGAGTTCATCAGCAGGCTGACTGCATCGATGGACCCCAGCTCTTCGATTGGAGTTCGGCTGGTCCCGCACCGCAGACGTTGACCGATGCGCAAGCGCGGCTTGGCGTCGGCAGCAGCCGCGACATGACAGTCCAGTACCCATGTCCAGGTGACGACACGGTCATCGGCTGGGTCGTCGGCACGACCGATTCGGAGGCCCGAGGCGTCATCCAGACCCTGGATTTCATCCCGGCTGGCACGTGCGTGGACTTCGATCCCGGCGCGTCGCAGGTCAGTGGTAACATCGTTCACTCGCAGGACTTCACGCCCAGGTGGAGCAGGGTCTTGATGGAAAGCGATGGATCCGCGAAAGGCCTCAAGTTCACCGTGTGGTGGACGACATGCGACTTCACGGACGGCTTCCAAGCTGGACCGTCGTCAACTGGCGTCACTCCTCCGGCGGAACAGCCCCCAGTCGCACAAGGGTGCCCAACCACTCAGACAGAGGCCGCAAGCCTCATCGGTGGTCTGAGCAAGTACTGGAGCGACGATCCGAATTCGCCCAACGGCTGGCTCTACGGCTACAACAGCCCGAACAGCAATGTTCCGAAGGCCGAGCTCACGACGCCGGAAGGCTTCGTGGTCTTCACCCCAGGACACCCTGCTGGAACAGCTGGGTTGGCCGTCGGCAAGTCGGAGAATACCCGCATCGCCTCGGCCTACTGCGAGCGCTGATCTCGCGAACCGCACCTGCTAGATCAACTAGCTGGTGTAATCCCGGGGGAGCTGTCCTTTTTGATCAAGTCGGTCAAGCAGCTCCCAACAGTTCTTGGAAGGAGAACGCGCATATGCGCATACCCAGAATCATCGTGTCTGTCGCACTGCTCTGCTCTGCCCTCGTGGCGGTGCAGATCACACCGGCGTCCGCGTCAGGATGCGGCAATGCCCAGAAGCAGCTTGCTTCCATGACAGGAGTCGGCTGCCACAAGTGGCATCATATCAAGCGCGACGGGTTCGGCAAGCTCATGGGCGGAGAGATCCACACCAACCATGACGTCCTGCTCACAGCACCTCGTCACGGCAGGATCGACTTCGCCAGCAAGCATGATTACCTCTGGAGCACCAAGAACGTCACGCGACGTGTCTGGCTCCGGGACGCCACTTACTGGCTGGACGGCCTGCGGGGAGCCAAGAACGGCTTTCCTCTGAGCAGGACGCCCAGATCACCATCCATGGCCAGGCAACTGCTCATCAAGAGCGGTGATGCCAGCGTGGTGAGGAAGCAAGGATCCGAGTCCACCGGCTGGTTCATCACGGCCAAGGGGCACGTCGTCTTCAAGACCGTTTACCACGGCAGGATGGACACCCCGGCACCAGGCAGCCCGTTCAACAAGGGGCAGAAACCGCCTGCACTGGAAGACGGCGAACAAGCCACCTTCTGGTATAACGGCTGAGCGTCTACCAGCTTTCCAACCATGGGATAAGGCTCCGAATTCCAAGCGCCACCACATGTCTGGGGACAGTGTGTAAAGCGTTAGGAGGCACATTCGGAGCCTGACTCCCTCTTTCAGCGCAAGCTGACCAGTTGGGAAGTGGAAGGATGACACAAGCAGAAATCGCGTTCATCAACGGAGTGGTCACCATCGTGAGCATCGGATGCGGCCTATTGGCGATCGCTTACGGCATCCTGCAAGACAGGCGGCATCCATCATAAGACTGACTTCCCCTCCATGGGGACAGCTCTGGCTGACGAAAGCAGGCTCGAAAGCTATCTGTCCCCGCCCTGCCAACCATAGCAGAATGTGAGCTCGCTGAGCCTACATCTGCATGATTGGATACGAGGAGATATAGACAGAAACAACGGCTCAACTATGAGTCAGAAGATACGTCCATCGTTCGAGTTCTTCGAAAAGGAGTCCCGCATGACCTGCACCATCGCCCTCACCCGGGCCAGACCGAGCGAGTGCTCGTTCGATTTCGATTTCGCGACCACGTCCATGCCGGCGAGCGTCGCGGCGGCCTGACCGCCAAGGAGCAAGTGCGGATCGGCCCGATGATCGTCCGTATCAGGTCACCGACCATTTTCCTGTAACCTTTAGAACCTGCAAAAGTGAGGCTTTTGTCATGACTCGATCCTTCACGGGATTGAACACATAGGCTCTAGCCAAACTCAGCAGAGAAGCTGGCGGGGGAATCATGATTGATCTAAGTCTTAAGACCTTTGTCTTAAAACAACACACGTCTAAAAGACATTTCAATCACCCCCGCCCCATTCTGAGAATATTAAACTAATTAATATTTTGAGAATGGGGCAACCCAGTAAAATGAAAACAATATCATTCGTAATTCCCGTTTTTAACGAGGAAAAAAGAATAAATATAACATTTAGTGCTTTAAATAAGCTATCTCTTCCGGGAGGCTTAAAGCTTGAAAAAATAGTCTTTGTTAATGACGGCTCAACAGATAAAACCACAGCTTTACTTAAAACCTACAAAGATAAATCTAAACTTGGTGAAAAAATCCAGATAGTAAATTATAAAAGAAATAGAGGAAAAGGATACGCTATAAAAAAGGGTATGCTTGAGACTGTTTCTGACTACACCCTTTTCTTTGATGCAGATATGTCAACTCCTTTAGAAGAACTTCAAAAATTCATGCCTTATATTGAAAAAAACGCCGATGTTGTGGTAGGAACCAGGAAAAACCATCTGTCAACCGTTACAAAACGTCAACCGTTACATAGAGAGATTCTCGGGAAATGCTTTACGCTTCTTACTCAAATTGTTTTAAATGTGATAGTGACTGATTTTACATGCGGATTTAAATTGTTTGCTAAAAAAACTGTTAGGCCAATATTTGAAAGTTCTCAAGTCCGCGGCTGGGGTTATGACGCAGAAATTCTTTTTCTTGCAAATAAGTATGGTTTTTCGATAGAGGAAAAGTCTGTTACATGGGCAAATGACGAAAGAACAAAGGTTAAAGTTTATATTGCAGTTCCACAGACTCTACTGGAGCTTTGTGAGATAAGATATCTACATACATTTAAACCTGCTTTAACCTCATTTGTTGCGCCTCAAAAGGCATTTATTTTAAAACTCGCTTCATTCGTTTAACTATGCACAAGCTTATCGTCATCTCAAGCTATCCTCCAAAAGGAAAAATTCACTATAGTAAAACTGTGGGTGTTGGTTCTTATGCCAAGAATACGTTACTTGGGATTAAGAACACACGACCAAACGTTGACATT
>JBBTWB010000019.1:0-1710 GCA_038078635.1 Patescibacteria group bacterium
ACTTCGACCCCGGAGCCAGCACCGTCACCATCCATCTCTCCCAAGTAGGGGAAACAGCGTCGACAGATGTCGACATCAGAGGAGAGCGACTTACTCACAATTGCGTGAGCTAATGTAGCTCTTCACTGATCATCATGGGGCCAATGGACCCTAAACCCATGGACGTTTGTCCATAGTTTAGACCAGAGGCCCCTTTTTTTTGGGAAAAATGTCCCATACTCTAAAAAAGCTGCGAGACTACGATTCGAACGTAGATAAACGGATTCAGAGTCCGTTGTCCTACCATTAGACGATCTCGCAATATAAAGGTGCGGGACATGGATGATCCCGCAATGTGTGTTAATTTTAGCTTAAATGAGCTTCGAAATCCAGCGGGGTCACTCTGGTGGGGCTACTCCATAAATTGTTATTGGAGTACCGGGGTTTTTGCTATCAACCTTCGTTGAATATCCTGTAGCAGGCGGATTTGCCCAATCATAAAGAATTTTTGCATTTTCAGGACTAACATTGATGCATCCATGACTCATAGGATGGCCAAAATTATTATGCCAGTAAGCCCCATGAATTCCATAACCTCTGCTTTTTGGAATGCCGCTTCCATAAAAATACATAGTGTACGGGACATTAGGAAGATTATAATAAGTTCCAAGATCCGGATTGCCGCCTTTCATACGGGTAGACTGAAGCTTTATCCATGTCGTAAATTCTCCGGTTGGAGTTCTGCCCCATTTTCCTGAAGAAATAAGAAATTCATATATAGTTATGCCATTTTCTTTTGCATAGAGTTTTTGCTGAGTCAGGTCTATGTAGATATGCTTGTCAGCGCCAGTCGTGCTATCTCCAAGTACATTTTTTGAAACATCCGTATTTTGCGCCAACTCTGCCGGCACAGAGACTTTTTTGCCCATAAAATACCCAATTTTTTCGTTTTCCTCAGCTTTTCCGGACAAGTCTTTTATGCAGCTGTCCTTGTTGGCACATTCAGCCCCTCTTTGATTATATGTCCAAAATAAAAATCCAGAAAAAAGAACAGCAACTCCTAAGAATATGTAGTTTTTATATTTTTTTACCACTAATACCATGCTATTAATTAGCCAACTTAAAGTAAAGGACCTATCTCTTTAAAGCATCGGCAGTTTTTTCCTTTTGGTAAAAAACAAAAGCTCCAATAAAGGCTAAAACTACAATAGTCAGGTAGCTTTCCGAAAAAGCCCTTGAAAAATACAAGAATACAAGGGTGGTAATACCAAAGAAAAGAAATATAGATGAAATTTTAGGATTTCTTTTCAGATGCACTATAAAATAAGCCAATAATGGTCCTACGGAAATTGCCTGAAGAATCCAAAAAGGAAAATAGTTATGGCTGTTGCTAATAACCTTTGTTAACAGTAGGATTTGGGCAAATCCGATACTTTTGATTGGATAGCTGTGGAGAGTGCTCCCGCTCATATAGCCAAGCGTTGAATCAATAAAGCTTTTCGGATCCCAGAGAAAAAAGGGTCCTATGAGAATAACTGCAGATAAAAGAAAAATACCGGTATACCGAAGAGCCTTTTTCCTTAGTTCTTTTTGAAAGAATACGTATCCAAGAAAAAAAGGTGCGGCTAGCCATAAAGTTTGTTTGAACGCCATGCTTGCTCCAAGTAAAATTGCGCTTGTTGTAAGATTTTTTCTGGACAGAAAAAAAGCGCTAGCCAAAAGATATAAAAA
>JBBTWB010000020.1:0-1045 GCA_038078635.1 Patescibacteria group bacterium
GATTTCGGAATACGGCGATAGTCCTCTGTATGCCCATGTAGGAGGCGCAAACACCGATGGACCCGCAGATGCACTGAGTCAGATAGATGATTATGGTTGGGGAGCATATAAT
The DNA here is from genome assembly GCA_038078635.1 of Patescibacteria group bacterium. Lineage (GTDB taxonomy): Bacteria > Patescibacteriota > Microgenomatia > Levybacterales > UBA12049 > 2-01-FULL-39-10-A. The sequence continues at coordinate 113 of JBBTWB010000020.1, forward strand.
GATCTGAATCAATTTTCAATCGGTTTCCCGACTTTCTGGAGAGATTATAATAGGCTTGGTCACGCTACAGCCACAGAACACACGATGTATTCAACTACAGATAAATTATGGAAATTCGCCAAAGAATCGAGAAAATTAACAAATAAAGGTAAAGACGGAACGCAGTGGGACGAAGGATTTGTTCCATATAATTTTAAAGACGATGCAGCTAGCTCTGATAGAGGCACTTCTCAATCAGTTCATTTGGAGTTTTGGCAGGGATATGGTGCGTACGGCGTGGATTGGGTATTTGATCCGGCGACAAACCAATATACCCGAAAAAATGGCGGAGCTCTTCATGTAGATAAAGATACGGGAAAGCCTCTGAGCGCAAAAACTATTACTGTTCTTTATATGATTGAAAATCATGCAAACGATGGGTATGAAGGTAATGTTCATCTTCTTTATAAAACAAAAGGGAGCGGAAAAGCTGTTGTATTTATGGACGGAAAACAAATTAAAGGAACCTGGAGTAAGGACGCCCGGACAGACAGAACTGTTATTAAAGATTCAAGCGGAAAAGAGATTGAATTTAACAGAGGAAAAATTTGGTTCGAAATTCTGCCCACGAATGGTGTAGTCAGTGTGAAATAGTTTGAAATAGTTTACTAATCCTCAAATTTCGAGTACAATACCTGCTAGTAATTTATTTATGCTTTCTGATGTCATAACATCAAGGTCTAGAGTAAAGCTTCTGAATGTATTTCTGTCTTATCCTTCGGAAATGTTTCATGTCCGCGAGCTGGTACGTAGAACAGGAGACGAGATTAATGCTGTAAGACGTGAACTTTCTTATCTTGAAAAACGCGGAATTCTTTCAAGGGAACCAAGAGCAAATAGGGTATATTACTATTTTTCAAAAAATTATGAATTTTATTATGATCTTCTTAGGCT
>JBBTWB010000021.1:0-2032 GCA_038078635.1 Patescibacteria group bacterium
AAAAGTAGTCAAATAAAATGAAAACTTCCACAAATGAAATATAATACAAAACTCAAAATAGAAAAAACAAAACTTTTCTACCTGGTAATTTTAGCGGCTACATTTACAATTTTTTTATTTCTCGCATTTCTAAATGTGGAGGCAAAAAAAGAAATTACAGAATTAAATGTGTTAAGAAGTCCCCTGTCATCTTTTACTCCCGGAAAATATCCGGAGGTTTTAAGTAAGTATGATCCCGGTATCACGGCTCAAGGTGCTGTTGCAATTGACAAAAATTCACAAGTAGTTCTATACGAGAAAAATAGTAATCTTAAATTCCCTCCGGCATCAACTACTAAAATAATGACTGCTCTTGTTGCTCTTGAAAACTACAGTCCTGAAGATTCATTAATAATTAAACAGGCCACAGTTGAAGGGTCAATAATTGGTTTTAAAGAGGGGGAAGTTTTTAGTTTTATAGATTTGCTTTACGCAATGCTTCTTCCGTCCGCGAATGATGCAACGCTCTCTATTGCTCAAAACTACCCGGGAGGAGAAAAAGCATTTGTTTTAAGAATGAATCAAAAAGCAGTAGAACTTCATCTGAAAAATACATACTATGCAGATCCTATCGGACTTGATGATGAAAAAGATTACATAACACCGCTTGATCTTGCAAGACTTGCGTCAATTGCTCTTAGTAATCCCACTTTTGCCAGTGTTGTTTCAGCGAAAGATAAAAAAATAAAAAGCTTGAATGGAAAATCTTATAATTTATCAAATTTAAACAAGCTTTTGGACATCCCGGGAGTTAATGGAGTAAAAACAGGGTTTACCGAAGGTGCGGGAGGAGTTTTGGTAACGTCAAGAAAACTGGATAACGGGCAGGATTTAATTTTTGTAGTTATGCAAAGTCAGGACCGTTTTGCGGATAGCGAAATTTTACTAAGTTACTTAAACGATAATCTTAATTACGTATCATCTCATCCTTAACGGCAGATACATATGCTACAAAACCATCATTTCCTTCAAATACAATAACAGGCATTAAGAAATCCTGTTCCTGGCCTTCTACGTAATATGCTAAATATACATTCTTGATTAAAACTTCCCGGCTGATTCCACCAAGGGATGCGATATAGGCACCTCCCTTTTTTAATTCGTCAAATGCTTCTGCTGCTGTTTTGATGCCGTAAACGGACGATTGACCCGTAGGTTTCTGATAAAAGAAGCGCCCGTCTATAATTTGAGGTGTTGATTCTGATCCCCTGCCGGAAATAGTTATGTTCATAGAAGAACGTTTTCCTTGCGGATAGACTATCGGCATATTATCTTTATCTTTTGAGAAAAAATAAACGCTTATAATACTTGCACTGGAAATACTGCTTGCATCAAGCAAAGATCCGTTCTCCACTCTTATTAATTTAGCGAGAGTTTTCTGCTCATCTATGTCATTCGGGTAAAGTTCCAAGCTTTGTAAAAAGCCGGTTGCTATTGAGATAGCATCATCTTTTCCTGGAAGACCTTGACCCGAAAGGATATCCTTATCCTGTATAAAAGAAGATGAAAGGTTAAGCTGTGCCTGGTTAACGTTTAACGTTAAAATCTGAAACGGTGCCTCTTCGCGTTTCCATCTGTAAAATATGTCTGATATTTGCTCAGGTTTTGGACTAAATCCAAGGCTTGCCACTTTTTCACTGGCTCTTTGAACTGCCAAAAGATTTGGTTCCGGATGCACCATTTTATAAACTTTACTTCTGTCAGGGAGGTTTGGAAGGTCTCCAGTTATAGTATCTACCTTATAAGTTAAATTGTTTTTTGGACTTTGCGGAAATAAAACTTCAGGCAATTTCCCAAATTTTGCCTCAGGGGGTTTAGGCGGAGTTGGAGATATAGCTTCTTTTATAAAGATCAGGGTTTTAACAATAAGAAATAGTCCGATAAATACTGCAATTATTATTCCAAGCCATTTTGCAACTGTGGTAAATTCAACTTTAACTACACTTAAAGTGGGCATATCTTGAGTATAAGGTAGATTTTGGCTACAATGCAA
>JBBTWB010000022.1:0-2677 GCA_038078635.1 Patescibacteria group bacterium
TATTATAAAGATTTAAGTTCAGGAAAAAGTTTTGGAATAAACGAAAATCAAATAGAAACCGGGGCCTCAGTTAGTAAACTTCCCATAATTGCTTCTTTATATTATTTAGATAAGCAAGGAAAAATAGATCTTGATGATAAGATTACAATTCAAAAAGATGATGTTCAAGATTACGGAACAGGTTCTATCCGCTATCAGAAAATGCCGCAAACTTATTCTTTAAGAAATCTTGCAAAGCTCGCTTTAAAAAAATCAGACAACACAGCCGCACACGTTATATCTGTAAGAATCGGAGAAGATGTTGTTCAGAACCTAATTAATTCATGGGGAATGAAATCAACAAATATGGCTAATAATAAAACCACAGTTTATGACATGGAAATTTTATTTGAAAAAATTTACAAAGGAGAAATTGCAAATCCAGCAAACATAAAAGAGCTTTTGGAATTTATGACAGGTACAGATTTCGAGGATCGTCTTCCGAAAGATTTGCCAAAAAGCGCAAAGACATATCACAAAACCGGTGACGGAGATGGCTTTGTCCACGATTTGGGAATTATTGAAACAGAAAAAGGCGCTTACTTTCTGGGAGTTATGACTTCAGACATCGGAAATCAAGAAGAACAAACTAAAGATACTATCTCCGAAATCTCAAAGAGAGTATACCAAAGTCTAAACGAATAATTACTCAAGATATATTGGTATATTTGGAGTAGGACTAAAGAGATCTATTGGTTTGACTTAAATATTTTGCAAAGTCTTCTAAATTCTTCACTCTATCTTCAATTACTGCTTTATATATATCGATGCTAAAAATTTCTTTTGTGTATTTTAGATTTTTATAAATCTCACTTTTAATTTCCAGAATTATCTTTCTATTACTATTATTTATTTTGCCTTTTATCCATTCGTTGTAATTCTGTTCTCCTGGTTTTCTTGGAGAGATAAACCATAAATCTATTTTCCATTCTTTACCATCACTGTTGACTCTTGTTCCGATATATAAACCTTTGGGTGTATTTGGATTCTGACTTTTTCTAAAATCCTGGATATAAAGACTGTGGTAAAAATTTTTAATGTAAAATAGAAATCTAACTGTTTCCCAGTAATCTTCATCGTTAATTTCATCTGCAATTACTTCTATGTCAACATCTGGCCTGATCATCAAGCCTGAGGCCATCGATCCTACTATTTCTGGCTTCCCAAGCTTTGAAATAAACTCTATTAATCCAATTTTTTCTAAAAGTTGTTTTCCTGCTTTTTGAAGTTCTTCTTGCTGTTTTAATAAATCATCTGAATTCATATGAGTTTTTGCTGGGGCTTGCTCTTTGTTTGATCTTCGTATGGTAAACCGAAGTGTTCGTATGCTGCTTTTGTCGCTACACGACCTCTTGGCGAACGCTTAATAAAACCAATCTGCATAAGGTATGGTTCAATCACGTCTTCAATTGTTGAAATGTCTTCAGAAATGGTTGAGGCCATAGTTTCAACCCCAACCGGCCCGCCGCTATGTTTTTCAATCAAAGCCTTAAGATACCTTATATCATTATTGTCTAAACCAAGCGAATCAACTTCAAGCATCTTTAATGCCTCATGAGTTAACTCTTTTGTAATCTTTCCTTCTCCATGTACCTGCGCATAGTCGCGGACCCGCTTTAACAATTTCAAAGCGATGCGGGGAGTTCCGCGGGCACGAACCGAAATATCGGTGATCGAACTTTTATCAATCGCGGTTTTAAGTTTCACTGCTCCTCTTTTGATTATCTCTTCAAGCTCGAGCGGTGAATAAAAGTTTAAGCGGTGAACTACACCAAATCTATCCCTAAGAGGTGCAGAAAGCAGACCAATTCTTGTAGTTGCACCAATTATCGTAAATTGCGGCAGATCTAGCCTTAAGGTCCTGGCGCTGGGTCCTTTGCCAATGACTATGTCGAGTGCATAATCCTCCATAGCCGGGTATAGAGTTTCCTCAACCACTTTGTTCAAGCGGTGGATCTCATCGATAAACAAAACATCCCCTTTTTCTAAATTTGTCAGAATTGAAGCTAAATCTCCGGCCCTTTCAATAGCTGGTCCTGAGGTAACTTTAATATTCACACCCATTTCTCTTGCAATGAGGTGTGAAACCGTAGTTTTTCCAAGCCCGGGAGGACCGTATAGAAGTATATGCTCTATTGACTCTTTTCTCTTTTTAGCGGCCGAGATTGCGATCTGAAGCGCTTTTTTAATGTTTGTTTGTCCGAAAAACTCATCCCATTCTTTTGCCCTGAGAGATACAAATAAAACTTGATCCTCAGGCGTTTCTTTCTCAACAATCTTAGTTTTCTTGTTCATACTCAATACTGAATACTTTATACTTAATACTAGCGCTGTCCCAGCGCTTTCAGCGCTAATTTTATCTTTTCTTCGGAAGTTTGCGCTTCGGGATCAATGTTTTTGAGCGCGTCTGTTATTTCTTTATGAGAAAAACCAAAACTTTTGAGCGCGGTTATAACCTCATTATTCACGCCTGAATCAGGACCGTTTAAATCAAAACTGCTATCGTCTTTAAACTTGCTTTTAAGCTCAATTATTATTTTTTGAGCATTTTTCTTGCCCAATCTAGGAATGCCAACAAAAATGTCCGTATCCCCTTTTAACACGCCATTCATTATCTCGTCTCTACTTAAAAACGAAA
>JBBTWB010000023.1:0-6150 GCA_038078635.1 Patescibacteria group bacterium
ATCATCGGAGTCTTTGGGATCAACGTAAATCGCAGCATCCCCACAAGCTTCCGGCAAACTGCTAATATCACTTGTTATTACAGGGCATCCGTATTTCATAGCTTCCAAAACCGGTAAGCCAAACCCTTCATAAAGACTCGGGAGCACAAAAATCTCAGCAAACCTATAAAAACTTGGTAAATCCTCATCTGTTACGTTATGTAAAAAGTGAACACTATCAGTTACTCCAAATTTTTTTGGAGCGTTTAAAATATCTTCAAACATCCAGCCTTTTTTCCCAACTATAACCAGATCTAAATCATCTCTTTTAAGCTTTGCAAAAGCCTCAATTAAACGCTCTATGTTTTTTCTCGGCTGAAGCGTACCGACAAATAAAATATATTTATTTTTTATTCCGAACTTATTTCGTAATTCGTCCATACTTAATACTGAATACTGGATACTCGATACTCGTTCAATTCCGGGATATACTACGGCTATTTTATCTGCCGGTATATCGTATGATTTAATTATATCACTCTTGCTTGACTGACTTATTGTAATAATTTTCTTTGCTTTTTTTATTGAATATTTGCCCCAAAATTTCAGCTGGTATAAGTCTTTTTTCTTAAAAAGCTTAGGAAAGTGCAGATAGGAAACGTCCATTATAGATATGACAGATTTTGAATTTGTGATAACCGGTAAATAATGTGTTGGAGAAAAGAAAACATCTAATTTATTTTCGTTTTTTGAAAGTTTTCTAGAAAGACCGATTAAAGTCCATAATTTTTTAGAAGTAAACACAATATAGTGCCATTTATCAGTTTCTTTTGGCATATCAGAGGCCGGATTAACAGGAAGATAAATGAAGTAATTATTCTTTTTGTCCAGCCTAGACAAGCTTGAAAGCAGCTGATAACAGAACTCACTGCTTCCTACTCTATTAGGAAGACCTGTTTTTGGATCAAACCCAAAACGCGGCACTACAGCCTCATAACCATTAATTCCAATTACCATAGTATTCAGTATAGAGAATTCTGTATTCAGTTGCTATAATTTTCTGCGCTGTTAATAAATCCATTTAAAAGTTTTCTAACTTCAATTGCATGTACCTCAAGAGAATTAAACATTTGCCCATCTATATATTTTAGATCTCGACAAATTAATAATTGGTTTCGGAGTTCAGAGAGTGAGCTTAATGCTGTGTAATAAAATTGGAGTTTTTCTTTTTTGCTCCGTCTTGCAAAACCTTCTGCTATATTGCTTGTTATGGAAACTGCTGCTCTTTGCATTTGAGATGCTAGACCAAGTCTTTCAGATGACGGAAATATTCTTGTAACTGTGTATATTTCCAAAACTAAAAGATGCCCCTTTTGCCAAACAATTAAGTCTGTAAAATCTGAAATTCTCATGCTCAGCGCTATACTGTATACTCAATACCGCATACTGGATACTAACCTATTCCCGGATAAATTACTTTTATTTTATTTGACTCAATGCCTAAAATTTCCTCAACGTCTTTCTTGCTGGATTTTGAGATTGTAAAAATCAGATCCGACTCTTTTTTTACCCATTTCAGCTTCCTTTTTTGCGTTTCAACTATTTTCTTGTCCGTTTCTTTTGGATATTTATAAACAATAAGATCATAAACGATCGTTGCTTTTTTGGCTTTTGCAGGCGGCTCTGTCCAGTCTGATGTTATAAACAAATCAACTGGACCAATAAAAGACTCAATTGGCATAATATGAAGCTTATTCCAGAGCAAATCAAGAATGGTTGGAGGAATTTTGAAAATTTTGATTTGAACTTTTGGAGAACTGATTGGAAATTTGAAATTGGAAATTGGAAATTCTTTTCTTAGCGAACTAAAGAAAAGCACGTATTCATTCTTACGGTCCTTTTCAATCAAGTAACCGATTAAATGCTCTAAGTAATTAGCAACTCCTGTTTCCGGATATGCCAGCTGACTGATGTCGATTCCAATTTTCATCTACTTAGTAGTATGACGCGTTTTAACTAAATTTAAAAGAACGGCAAGTATAAAAAAAGAAAATCCATACCAAGTTAAACGTTCTGCTGTAAAAAATACCCATTTTGCAAAAAGAGGGATAGAAAGAGCCAGACAAATCAAACCTGAAATAACAAATAACCTAGCATCTCTTTTCCAAAGAAGCATTATAAAAACAATAATAAATACGACGTCCTGTGGTTTTATTGGCATTTATTCTTTACTTGAATATTTTAGCAGAATACTTGAGGTTATTTCGTTTTTGCGGGACAAGCTTAATACTAAATCTGCAATTAAACCCGTAAAACTTACTTGCAAACCTGAGATTATTAGAAGCATACCCAAGAATAAAAGCGGTCTTCTCCCGATTGATTCGCCTTGAAAATGCAAAATAGTTAAATAAAGAGAAATCAAAACACCCAACCCCACTAAAGCTAACCCGATAAATCCAAAGAAATGGAGCGGCCGCTTGCTATACTTACTAAGAAATAACATAGACATCATGTCAGGCATTTGAGTAAGAACTTTTATTGCATTATATTTAGATTTGCCATAACGCCTTATGTCATGAACTACGGGAACTTCGGTAACACTAAAACCGGCCTCTGCAACCAGAAGCGGGATAAATCTATGCATTCCTCCGTAAAGATTAAGCGATTTGGCTGCTTCGGAAGTATAAAGTTTTAATCCGCAATTATAATCATGAAGCCTAACTCCCCAGAAAAATGAGGCCATAAAATTGAACATCTTTGAGAAAATAATTTTTGCAAAGGAATCCTTCCTGTCTTTTCTCCAGCCTGAAACTAAATCATATCCTTCTTTTTGTTTTTCAACTAATTTTTTTATTTCCGAGGGTTTATCCTGAAGATCTGCGTCAAGTGTAAGAATTAAATCTCCTTTTGCTTTTTGAAAACCAAAAGTAAGAGCCTCTGCTTTTCCATGATTTCTCCTGAAAGAGAATACTCTGACAGAATTATCTTTTTTTTCTAAATCTTTAATAAGAGAAAGTGTTTTATCCTGTGATCCGTCATCAATAAAAATAATTTCACTTTCTTTTGAAAGAGAGGATAAATATTTCTTTAGCTCATCATAGAAATGCAAAACACTTTCTTCTTCGTTAAATACCGGAACAATTACACTAAACATAGACCCAATTTTACCATTTTTTGAGCTGAATTGCTGAATAAAGAGATTTATCCAGCACCTTTCTAAACTCTACTATTTATTGCGTGGATCAATAATCCACAAAAAAGGTGCTGGATTTATTTGTTCCAATAAAGTTTATGATTTAATCTTTTTTTGCTGATTAAATCTTGAAGGGTTACTAATCTTACGTAATCTTCCCTATTAATCCCTGGGTTTTTGATAGCAGCAGAGAGCCTAACGCTCAGATCCTTAACCGACTTCTCAAGCGGCCACTTTTGAACAATATTTGGGAATTTAGAATGAAACTTATCAAAGCTTACACTATAACTTCTGCTGTCTTTTCCAAGTTCTCTATTGTAAGTAATTCCGCACAATAAAACTTCTGAAATTGTTTCCGCAATAGTTTTTACCTGGAAATTGTTTTCTGAAAATCCAATATTAAAAATTTCTTTATTTATCGTTTTAGAGTCCGCTTCAATAAATGCTTTAAAAATATTACTCAAATCCCTAACATCAAGTAGCGGTCTCCAAGCTGTTCCATCACTTTTTACTCTTATCTTTCCATTAATCAAGGCTGAAAGAGTTAAATCATTTACTACTAAATCGGAGCGGAATTTGGGAGAGTATCCATAAACTGTTGAATTACGGAGGATTGCAGTACAAAATTTGTTATCAGCCATCCGCATAAGCTCTTTCTCAACGTTTATTTTTGATTTAGCATACTCTGTAATTGGATTAACTTTTGATCTTTCATCAACAACTCCGCTTTTTGCAATTCCATAGATACTGCAGGAAGAGGAAAATATAAAACGCTTTACATGAGCTTCTTTTGCAAGTTCTGCCACACGGATGGTTGATTTAAAATTAATTTCTTCCGTTACTTTTGGGTCAATTTCACCCATGGGGTCATTTGAAAGTGCAGCAAGATGAATCACGCAGTCAATGTCTTCTAAGTCTTTCTTTTCGGCTTTCCTTATATCTTTAATTATTCTTTTATAAAACTGGGGCTTGCTGTCTCCAAGGCTCTTTTCAAAATAATCTGTATCAAAACCTACAACTTTATATCCATGGTGCAGAAGCAATGGAACTAGGGCCGAGCCTATATAACCAAAGTCACCGGTGACTAAAATTTTCTTCATACTACCAGGTTTTCCAAGGGGGATTATTATTCCAGATGGAATTTAAATCTTCAAGCTCTTTATATGTATCAATCGCAAACCAGAATCCATCATGTTTATATGCGGATAATTGGTTTTCATCTGCCATCCGCTTAAGAGCAGGATGTTCAAATTCTCCGGGTCTTAAATATTTAAAAAAACGTTTATCAAAAACCATATATCCTCCATTTACCCAATCAGACAAAACTGGTTTTTCGGTAAATCCCCTAACAAGATTTTTTTGATCAATTTTTATCAGTCCATACTTTGTCCTAGGATGGACTGCGGTAACCGTACCAATTGTTTTTTGTTTTTTATGGTATTTAATTAGATCTTTCACATTAATATCAGAAACTCCATCTCCATATGTAACCATAAAATATTTATCGTTTACAGGAATATATTTTTGACAGCGGAGAATTCTTTCTCCCGGAAGTGTTTCAAGTCCGGTGTCAACAAAAGTAATTTTAAAATTATCAACGACTTCTCTATTTTTTAAATAATATTTCGTGGAATGATCCTTAGTGTTTATTGTAAAATCTGAGGTAAATGCTTTTTGATTTAAAAAGAAATCTTTTATATAGTCTGCCTTATAACCGAGAGCCAGAATGAACTCATTAAAACCAAAATGCGAATAGCTTTTCATGATATGCCAGATAAGAGGCTTATTACCTACATAAACCATGGGTTTTGGTTTAAATTCCGTTTCCTCCTTAAGTCTTGTTCCAACTCCACCGCAAAGAATTATTGTTTTCATGTAAATGTTTTAGGATTTTACACTTTTTTCCGCTTTATTACTAATCGATAAATTAATAAAGACAAACAAGCCAGTATTGTTGCTATGCTTATCCTAATTCCTAAATCAACATACCTCTGCGGAGAATAACTAACGGTAAAACTATAACTTCCTTTGGGAATTTCAAAACTATTAAATTTGCCATTAAATTCTATTGAGCTAACTTTAAAACTATTGCTAGATGCGATCCATTTATTATCGAAACCTTCGGAGAAGATAAGCTTGTCTCCATTATTAAAATTCTGAACATTTACTTCGTATTTCGTAGGATTTATAAACTTATACGAAATACCTGCATTACAATTACACCAAAAGTGATCTTTATAGTTTTGAGTTTTGTAAACTATTATCTTCCCAAACTGTTTATCACTCTTAAGCCAATTTATGGAATTCAAAGAATTTATAATCTTCTGATACTTTTTGTCGTCCGGTTTTCTATCAGTTAAATAAATCTCTTTTTCGCTGTCATATGGCGCTACCACGTATTTAACTCCTGAATAATTCAATAATTGCTCCGAATTTGAAGAATTGATTCTTTTTAACAGTCTATCCTGATCATATTCTCTGAAAAAGTCTCTACCTGAAATTTGAGGATTTAGATTTGAATAATAACCAAACAATTGCGTATTGGGAATCCATAAAGTTCTATAAAAACTTTTGTCGGTTGTTAAATATTGCTCAAGTTGGGAATATTCAAGCGGAACACTTTGTTTTTTAAATGTTCCCGATAATTGACCAAATATTGCAGATCGGATAAGAAAAATTAAGAATAAAGATATAATAATTAAGAACAGTCCAGGAATATAATTTTGAATTTTGAATTGTAATTTTGAATTTTGAATTTTGAATTTTGAACTTAGGAAGCCGTAAATATTCCATATGGAAAAAGGAATAAGAATGGAATAACTTACGGCGACGAGCGTGTACCATTTGAAAGAATCCCTGAATAATTGAAATCCCGGAACATGACCAAACAACCAAAGATATAGATTACCAAAAGGTTCCGCTGCTCCTTTTGCTAAGAAGATTCCAACAATTCCTAAAATTGCGAAAAATAAGATAAT
>JBBTWB010000024.1:0-1650 GCA_038078635.1 Patescibacteria group bacterium
CTAATGGTAGGACAACGGACTTTGGATCCGTTTATTTTGGTTCGAATCCAAGCTCAGCAGCTTTATTTCTTAGCTCTTTTGCGGGGTTTTGGAAGTTTAATAGATTCTGCAATCTCGGAAGCTAAGGATTCATTTGAAGTTCTGGAAAGCCTTTTTGTTAATAAGAAAGTAACTGATATTGCACCAATTCCAAGAATCCATGCAATTGCGGCGAATTTAAACACCAAATCTTCTCTTTTTTCAACTTCCTTAAGAGATCTTGCCACTACCACATAACCGTTTTTATACTTCACAACAACCGCTGCCTCACGTACGTCTTTTGCAGGCTCCCAGGACAATCTGCTTTCTCCGTGAGCCTTAACGTAGTCAAGAACTCCTTTTGGCAGTTCAGGCGCTTTACTATCTAAGACTCCTGAAGAACCCAGGACTTTTCCTGAGTTGTCATAAATAATTACAAAAGGGGAGAGGCTTTTTTTTATATCTATCTGACTGGCGGAAAGCTGTTTTGGATCAGCTCCCTCGCTAAGCGAATTCAAAACATCCTGAGAAATTTGGACTTGGGGATCATTTGCTGAAAGCCTTAATACTTGCTGTGTTGAAGCATAAACAAGACCTGAAAAAAGAGTAATTAGAAAACAAGAGAGCAACCAATAAATTAATCTGCTGTTCATTGAAACCGATTATATCACAACTAAACTTTGCCTGAGAATTGACACAAATCTAAATACTGTGTTACTATCTGTTTTTATGGAAGGAGTAGTTGCAGGAGCTATTTTGATCTTAACTTTAATATCGCCCTTTCCAAAGAGTCAAGGAAATACACCGAAATCTCCTCCTAATCAAGTAGATGTCTCTACAACCCCGGAACAGCCAAAAAAATACAGCGTTGAGACAGGGGATACGCTTGATTCAATCGCAAAAAACTTTTATGGCTCGGGTAAATATTGGACTACTCTTTGGAATGATAATGACTGGATAGAAGACCCGAGAATAATTAAAAATGGCTGGGAGCTGAAGATAAGCAGTATCAAACCTAAGAATATTGAAGAATTATTACCAAAGCTCGCAGATAAGTATGAAGAGTTAACTGCGCCAACCCCCACACCAACTCCAGCTCAAACAGTACTAGGAATTTCCGCTCAAACACAAACTCAACCTTCAGGCACATTCGATAACATCTATCAACAGGCCGGTACAAAATTCGGAGTACCCTGGCAGATTCTTTATGGTCTGCATCTGACTGAAACAGGCTTAAGAGATGGAGCGGTTTCAAGTGGATATGGTACCGGCGCAGAAGGTCCTATGCAATTTTTGCCGCAGACCTGGAGCAGTTATGGAATAGACGGAAATGGAGACGGCGTAGCTGATATAAATAACGCAATTGATGCAATATTTGGTGCGGCTAATTACTTAGCTCTGCATGGCGGAATAGAAAACGGACTTAAATTCTACGGCGGGGATACGGAGGCTATTCTAAACGCAGCCCGCTCAAGAGGATATTAGTCAAACAGCCTCTTTTTTGATATACTCTTTTCTACGTTTCCCTCGTTTTCGCTCAAAATCCGCAGGATTTTGAAAGAGGAGAAGCCGATTTAGCGATTGAAGTCCGACACAAGGAGGACGAAGAGCGGAAATCGAGCTTGGACGTGC
>JBBTWB010000025.1:0-2001 GCA_038078635.1 Patescibacteria group bacterium
ATCAAATATTTTTTAGCAACTGTCAAAATATCTTTCACCGTAATCTTGTCAATCTTCTTAAGAACTTCATCAGGATTTTCTATTTTTTCCTCTAAAGTTTGTTGCGTTGAGTAATAGATTGATACAGCGCGTGAATCCTCAAGCTCTAAGACCAAATGTCCCTTTAAGTATTCCTTTGCTTTCTTAAGCTCATCTTCTGAAATTGGCTTTCTTTCGTCTCTTAAATCTGCAAGCTCTGCAATTATTACCTCAATTGCTTCATTGATTCTTTTAGGATCTACTCCTGCTGTGATGACTAGTGAGCCTACATCTTTATATTGATCAGAATTAGCTCTGACATAATAAGCAAGAGCTCTTTTTTCCCTGACTTCTGAAAACAATCTGGATGACATTCCTCCGCCTAAAATTGAAGCTAAAACTGAAAGAGAGTATTTCTCAGGTGAATTAATTGAAACAGTGCGGACTCCTAAGGCCAAATGGGCTTGCTCCGTTTTTTTATGTTTTATCACAGTAGCAGGTTTTTTCTGAGATTCTTTAATCCCAAGCGATTTGATGGTTTTAAACTTCTTCATGCCCCCGAAGTACTTTTCAACAAGCAAAACACTCTTCCCGTCTATGCCTCCGGCCAAAACAACTGTCATATTTGTCGGGCTATAAAGGGAGCTTAAGTAGTCAATAAAATCTTTGCGGGTTATACCCCTGATTATATCTTTTTCCCCAGCCGTATCCCAGCCAAGAGGCGTATCTCCGTAAAGCAAACGCTCAAAAATATCTCCAATATTTCTCATTGGAGTGTCTTCATATAGGTTTATTTCTTCAATAATGACTCCTTTTTCTTTTTCTATCTCTTTTTGATCAAACTTGGAGTTTTGGAGCATATCAGAAAGTAAATCTAGACACATTACGATATTGTTTTTAGCTGCTTTGATATAGTAACCTGTGTATTCTTTAGCAGTAAATGCATTAAACTCTCCGCCAATTCCATCAATTAAGCCTGAAATTTCCATAAAAGTAGGCCTTGTATTTGTACCTTTGAAAGCCATATGTTCTAAGAAATGAGAGATTCCGTTGTTCTTTTTAGTTTCGTATCTGGAACCTGCGCCCACCATAACCAAGGCTGTTGCAGATTCAAATGACGGCATGGGAACTGAAATGAGAGTTAGACCATTCGGGAGGACTTTTTTATTGAATTTCATTCCTGCTATTCTACCATGTTTTTTTGTTTAATCAAAGCAGGCGCGGGGAGCCGATGAATTTTCGCAGATCGCATTCCGAGCTTAAGCGAACAAGGTTATTTTCAAATCAATAAGACAAACAAGCACTGTGGATTTTATTTTAAATCAAGCCGCGAACTGCGGACCAAGAAAATTTATTGGCGACCTCAGCGCTAACTCTATATCTTTTTCGGCGCTTGAATCCCTAATAAATACAAGCCTTTTTCCAAAACTTTTCCAACCGCTTTTGTCATCAATAATTTCTGCTCCTCATCCTCTGCCCCAATTATCTTTTTCTTCTCATAAAAGAGGTTAAAATTTTGGGCCAATTCAAATAAATAATTAGATAAAATATTTGGAGAAAAATTCTCTGCGGCATCATTTATGACGGTTTCAAACTGGCAGATAAGTCTAGCAAGTGCCAGTAAGTCCTGGTCTAAATTTTCATGAAGTTTAGCTTCAGAATGGGGTTCTGACGCTTTTCCCAGCAAGCTCTGCGTTCTGGCATATGCATACTGGATATAAGGCCCGGAATTACCCTCAATCTGAACAGATTCTTCAATTGAAAATGAAATATTGGATTCCCGTGAAAACTTTAGCATGCTCCATTTCACAGCACCTACAGAAACCTGCTCTAAGACGTCATCAGAGACCTCTTTAAAGCCTTTTTTAAGACGGTTTTTGGTTTCTTCAAACAACCAGCCAGCTGTCACCACATTCCCTTTTCGGCTCGACATTTTCACCCTCCGGGCCAGAGTGCCCTCCGGGCCGGCGGCCGCTTTAAGAT
>JBBTWB010000026.1:0-5009 GCA_038078635.1 Patescibacteria group bacterium
CCTAATCTTGTTGGAATTACGCAGTCAAAAGTATCAATTCCCCTCTCCACTGCCTCAAAAATATCATCCACTTCCCCAATTCCCAGAAGATGTCTTGGTTTATTTTCGTCCAAACACGAAAGAGTCCAATCAATAACTTCGTACATGTTTTGTTTGGTTTTGTGGGCTCCTCCCAAGGCAATTGCATCGAAATGTGAATTAACAAACTTTGCAGATTCGTGTCTCAAGTTTTCGAACTGGCCTCCATGGGTTACCCCATAAAGAAGTTGATCTGCTCTCTTGTGAGCCTTTAGTGACCTTAAAAGCCACCTATTTGTTAGCTCTAGCGATTCCAATGTTCTAGCCTCATCATAAGTTGGCGATTCTAAATCATCAAAGCCAATAATTAAATCCGCTCCGAGCTTCTCCTGGATATCAATCGAACTTTCCGGAGTTAATTTATGTCTTGACCCATCAATATGGGATTGAAACGTAACTCCCTCTTCAGTTATTCGGTTCAACCGAGGCCTAACTGGTTCATCGGTTTGGTCAAGCGTCTGCGCTGCCCGTATGGTTTTACGTTTTACGTTTGACGATGCCGATACTGGCTGCGAAACCAAAACCGAAGACGACTCCTTCAGGAATTTAACTCCCGGTTTTTCGAGGCCAATTCCTAAGGAGAAAACTTGAAATCCGCCACTGTCGGTCATCGTAGGTTTGTCCCACGACATAAACTTATTCAAGCCGCCAAGCTTTTTAATTGTATTTTCTCCAGGCTGAAGATGGAGATGATAAGTATTTGAGAGAACTGCCTCAACTCCTATCTCTTTAAGTTGCACCGGGGTCAGACTTTTCACAGTCCCTTTCGTACCTACCGGAAAAAATGCCGGCGTCATAATTGTTCCGTGATTTGTTTTGATCTCTCCAGCGCGCGCATTACCTTGCTTTGATATGATTTTAAAGGTTGGTGTCATGATTTATGATTTACGATTGACGATTTATGAAATGAGGCAATATTCTTAAATCCTAAATCTTTAATCTTAATTCTGAAGCTCCCTGAGCTTCTTCACTTCTTCTTTAAACTGGTTTCCGCGGTCTTTGTAGTTTTTAAACTTATCAAAAGAGGCACAAGCCGGAGAAAGAAGTACAACGTCTCCTGAAACAGCAATCTTTGAGGCTGCAGCAACCATTTGATGCATATTCTCTGCGCCTTCGATAATCATAATTCTTGATTCATGATTCTTGATTCTTTCCTTTATCCTTGCCCATTCAATACCGATTACAATTATTGCCTTGATATTATCTTTAGAACTTATAATCGAACCTAATTCTGTGAAATCACTGTTCTTTGAAGAACCTCCAAGCAGCAAAATCTCAGGCTCTTTGAAGGCTTGAATGGCTGCAATTGCTGTTTCAGGAACACTGGAAAATGAATCATTATAGTACTCTACTCCGTTAATATTACCTACCAGTTCAATCCGATGCTCAAGACCTTTAAACGATTTCAATGTCTTTTTTATGCTGTCCAATTCAACTCCTGCTAAAAATGCTGCCATTGACGCTGCACAGGCATTTTCCTGGTTATGATCGCCTTTTAGAAGGAGTTCCTTATTATCAATTACAGGAATTGTTTTGCCGTTAAAGCGTATCACGATCTGTCCACCCAAAGAAAAAGATCCTTCTCCTACTTCTCTCTCCCGCGATACAAAATAAACTTTGCCCGAAGTTGCAAGATCAGACTCATTACTTGCCGGATAATCCCTGTTAATTACTGCAAAATCAGACTTGGTCTGGTGTTTTAAGATGTTTCTTTTAGCTTCAATATACTCGATAACGTCCTCGTGATAATCCAGATGCTCTGAAGTTGTCATAAGAAGAACTGCAATGTGCGGGCTTTTTGTTAAATCATGAAGCTGAAAAGAACTTAGCTCCAGCACAACCCAAGAGTCAGAATTTAGCTGTTCAAGAAACTCAAGAGGCGGAACCCCGATATTTCCTCCAAGATAAACATCCCGGCCGTCATTTTTAAGCATTTCGTAAATAAGAGTTGAGGTGGTTCCTTTCCCTTTTGTGCCTGTAACGCCAATAATTGGTGCCTTACATAGATCAAAGAAAAGTTTTGTTTGAGAAGTAATTTTGTCACGGGAGACCAATTTTTCAAGTTCGGAAATCTTAATACCCGGGCTACGAACGACTAAATCGAACTTGTCCAGACCTTCAAGATAATCATCGCCTTGGGTTTTATCCCGTATTTCAACCTCTGCGCCTTGTTTTTTGAGAAATTCAGCCGAAGATTTACCTTCCAAACCTTCTCCAATTATAGCTATTCTTTTATTTTTAAATTGTGGTTCTTCCATAAATAGTTGAGGAATTATATCAGATGTGGCGGCGGCTGGGATCGAACCAGCGAACCGTTGCCTTATGAAGACACCGCTCTACCACTGAGCTACGCCGCCAAATCCTCACAAGTATACCAGAAAATAAGGCTAAATTAAACTTAATAAGATTGACCTAAGGCTATTGTTGCTGTTATAATAGCTTCCACGCGCGGGGTAGTGTACAGTGCACGTGAGGCTCATAATCTCACAGGCTAGGCGCAACTCCTAGCCCCGCAACACATTCGTCGCTTTGTTCCTCAGTGCAAGCACTTCCTTTTTTAGTTGATTTTTGATATATTAGACACTTGTGGATAAGACTTTAATTCTTATTTCTGACTATGGAAATGGAGATCCCGCCTTTACCGAAGTAATAATTAGACTCCGGTCTCTTTTGCCAAATACATATATTCATCCCCAATCTACTCCACCCTTCTCAACGGTAAATACTGGTTTTTGGATTTATCAGGTCTCCCTTACTCCTAATTTAAAAAATACTTTTATTTTTAGTAATACCGCACCCAGAAAAGACAAAAAACACGCTCAAAAAAATAACAAAGGAGAAATTCTAATGTATGCCAAACTCAAGAATGGATTTGAGTTAGTAGGAGTAAATGCAGGCTATAACCTTTCATTTATTAAGCCATTTATTGAGAAGTTTCATCATGTGGTTGTTGAAAATGAAGGCTCACAGTTTAGGTCCCGCGACAAATATCCCTTTCCTGTAGCTGAAATGGTAAAAGGCAATAAGTCTTTCATTGGAAAAGCAGAAGATATAAATATAATTCCTGATACTCCAAAAAATCTTATAGCCTCAATCGATGGCTATGGAAACATAAAAACCTCCATCTTGTCTTCCGAAGCAAAATATAAACCCGGACAAATGCTAACAATTACAATTAATAATAAAAAACACGTAGCTACTTATACTGACGGAACTTTTAATATACATGAGGGAGAGCTGGCTTTTGCTCCAGGCTCGTCAGGACATGAGGACAGATTTATGGAATTATTCTTACGCGGCGGAAGCGCCAAAAGATTATTTGACAATCCCGAAGTGGAAACTGAAATTAAAATCCGAACAGATTAAGCCACTTTTGCCAATTTGGAAGCTCCGGCGAAGGCAGGGCAGATTTACTAGAACCAATATTTGATGGTAAAATTACTCCGCTTTCTCCCGGTTTAACCATAAGAAGTTTATTCCTGGCTTCTGTTTCTATAAAGTCTTTACTTTTTACCTTAATAAGTTGTTGTTTTAGTCTCTTATTCTCTTGTTTTTCGTTTTCTAGGTCTCTATTTGCCTTAACAACTAAATCCTGTTTATGCCACAAATTGTAAATAGAATGAGCTAAATTGTTAACTATAATAAGACAAACGATAATAACGACAAAAAAAAGAATTTTTTTCACTGTTGACGTTGTGCCCAGTTTTGTGATATTATAGGCCATTATGAATCAAGTTATGCTGGCAAATGCCAGTTCAGAGTTTAAGGATTTTCTTAAAGAAAAAGGTCATTCGACCTCAACTATTGTAGCATACGGTAAAGATATCGAGCAGTTAGTTGATTTCTCGGATGGTCTTCAGATTAACCATGCTAATGAGGTCTCAAAAGATAATATTGAGGCTTTTTTGGCCAAAATGAACCATGAAGGCTATACTCCTAAATCAATTTCAAGAAAAATAAACTCAATCAGGACTTTTTATAGGTTTTTGAAATCAAAAGGGTACGTTGTCGAAGATCCTTCCCTGCTCGTTGCTCATCCTAAATATCAGCTTGCCCCGCCTAGAATTCTAACTCCAACAGAATATAGAGCACTTCGAGATGCTGCCAGAAATGATCCAAGAATGTCAGCAATTATAGAACTTTTGCTCCAAACCGGAATTAGAATCGGAGAGCTCACTGCTCTTAAGCTCTCTGACATTCAAAAAGATTCTCTTCATGTTCCTACAATTGAGAAACACACTGAGCGAGTAGTTCCTCTTAATAAAAGAGCTCAAGAAGCACTAAATAGATATATGGAGGTGCGCCCAAAAGTTACAGAAGATCACTTATTTATCACAAAATCAGGAAAACCTTTCTTAATTAGAAACATCAGAACTTCAATTGAAAGATATTTCAGACTCGCTGAGATCAAAAATGCGAAAGTAAATGATCTAAGACACACATTTGTAGCTCATCATTTAAAACACGGGGCATCAATTGTAACTTTATCTAAAATGCTTGGGCATAAGAGGCTCTCAACGACTGAAAGATACCTTGAATATGTTCCTGATAGAGCAACAGAATCTCAAATCCTCTCCGAGCTATAAATTATTTGAGGGTTTGATCATCAGATACATCTTCCAAAACTACACATCCCGGCCAAACAGTTGCGTTTTTCCCAAGTTTTACTCCCGGCATAAGCGTTGCGTTGGTTCCGATGTTTGCACCAAAACCCACAACTGCGCCAAAAGCACGTAGTCCGGTTGATAATTTTTCCTCTCTTACTGCACTTTTAACATCTCCCCTGTCATATCTTTTATTAGCAAGCACTACTCCTCCGCCAATCCTGGAATTAGAATCAATAATTGAATCTCCTACATAGCTTCTGTGAATCGTAGTATTTGCATAAAGAATTGAATTTTTAACTTCGGAATGCGCACCAATTATCACAT
>JBBTWB010000027.1:0-3571 GCA_038078635.1 Patescibacteria group bacterium
AGCGGAATTAAATTCATAACCTCAGGCGGAGAAGCCAAGCAGGCTGAGGGCGCTAGAAAAACTCTTACCTGGGCCATAATCGGCCTCGTATTAATATTGCTATCCTTTGCTATAATCAAATTCATTGCAGTGGCTACCGGAGTATCATGCATAGCAGAACCATTTAGCTTCCGGTCTTGCCCTCTTTGACAATCTTCTTTTTTTCACGCCCCAAGCTAAAAGATTTCAAACTTGATCCATTTCGATCCGTTGAAATGGCATTTTTCACGAGCTAAGCTTAGATACTAGTAAATAGATATTAGATACTAGTAACTGCCGATGGGACTTATTAAATCATATAAAGAACTTATTGTTTGGCAAAAAAGTATTAATCTAGTAAAAGAGATTTTTTTGCTCACCGGAAATTATCCAAAATCCGAACTCTACGGAATAATCTCCCAAATGAGACGGGCAGCTGTCTCAATACCATCAAATATCGCAGAGGCTTATGGCCGAAGATCATTAGCCGGTACCTCACAGTTCTATTTGTTTGTCTATGGATCAGCCCTAGAACTCGAAACTCAAATTATAATCTCTAAAGAACTTAAGTTTGCTTCGGAAAAATCATTTATTCAAGCTGAAGCTTTATTGTTAGAAGTTTTAAAAATGTTAAACAAACTTACTGGAGATTTTAAAAATCAAGCACTAGCTACTAATATCTAGTAACTAGTATCTAATTACTAAATTATGGAAAATCATCCAATACCGCAAGACATTACAGGCTTCCAGTTTAAGCTTATCGGTAAAATGACCGTCAGGCAGTTTGCCTATCTGGCAACCGGGGTTATAATTGCATGGGTTTTTTATATTTTGCCACTCCCTTTTATAATAAGACTCCCTTTCATAATCATATTTAGTGTTTTAGGAGCTGCTTTTGCATTTCTGCCCATCGACGGAAGACCAATGGACACTATGTTTATAAATTTTATAAAAGCGCTTTTTGCTCCAACGGATTATATTTATCAAAAAGAGGGCGGAAAAATATCGGCGCAGCCAATTCAGGATCAAACACTGCAGCAGCAAGCACCAAGTATAATAAATTTGCCTCCTCCTGCACCGGTAGCGCCCGCGTCAACCCAGCCAAGCATGACGATTGATTTCCCGCAAGCTCAACAGGCTCCTCTTCCTCCTCTAAATCTTGACGAAGACGAAAAGAAACAGGAAACACAAAAAATTGAAGAAAACGAAAAGAAACTTCAGGAAGAAGCAGAACATCTTAAAAGAGAGCTTGAAGAAGCAAAGAAACAGGAAGCTCAAGCACCAAGTCAGCCGGAAGTTCATCAAAAAGCAGAAGAGCTTGAAAGAATTCTAATTGAAACCCAAAGGCAAAAAGAAGCACTTGAGCAAGAACTAATAATGCTTAGGGCTAAGCTCGAAGACAAGCCTGAAATGTTCACGCCTTCCGTTGCAACTCCTCTTCCGCAAACTCAAAACGTAAAAAAAATACCGCAGGAGATGCAAAAAGCTGCGGGGATAGCTTCTATGCCGCAGGAGCCGAATCTTATAACCGGAGTAATAAAAGACCCAAGGTCAAATCCCTTACAAAATATTATAGTTGAAGTAAAAGACGCAAATGATAATCCCGTAAGAGCCTTTAAGACAAATGGGCTTGGACAATTTGCATCAGCTACTTCCCTTTCAAACGGAAAATATAAAATAGTATTCGAAGATCCAAAAGGAGAAAATAAGTTTGATGCTGTAGAAGTGGAGGCCACGGGAACGCCCATTATGCCTCTTGAGATAATTTCCGTAGATCCGCGTGAAGAATTAAGAAGGGAGCTGTTTACGACATAGTTAAAATAGCTATATTGTTAGATAGTTAATTGCGATCAGCTATGTAGCCATTTAACCATGCAACAATTTTATTTATGAAAAATTCTGCTCAAAAAATAAACACAACAACACAAAAATTCACTCAAGTTGAAGATGTAGTAAATGATATCGTACTTTTTGCAGGGGGAAGAGCCTGTTTAGTTTTAGAGATCGTTGCAACTAATTTTTCCCTTCAATCAACAGATGAACAGCAAAGCAGGATTCTGTCTTACGCATCTCTTCTTAACTCACTTTCTTTTCCGATTCAAATTACCATTACAAGCCGAAGGCTTGATATAGGCTCTTACATAAAGCTGTTGGATGAACAAGCATCTGCCACAAGAAACCCGGCTCTCGCATCTCAAATCAGGCTTTATAAGGATTTCGTCTCAGAGCTTGTAAAAGTAAATACAGTGCTTGATAAGAAATTTTATATAACGCTTTCTTATTCATATCTTGAAAAAGGTGCAGCCGGGATTGCAGATAATAAGAACAAAGACGCATTTGCAAATGAGGCAAGAAAAGAGCTTTATTCGAAAGCTCAGTCATTAGTACAGGAGCTTTTAAGGGTTGGCCTTAAATCAAAAATACTACAAAAAGAAGAATTGGTCCAGCTTTTTTATGAGACATACAACTCTGAAGATGGCGGAAAAGAAGTGGCAGAGAGCGCTAATAAAATATTTATAAAAGGGGGTCAAAAATGAAAATATTTGGAAATAAAAAAGAAAAAACGCAACAGATAGAAGCGCTTGAACAAAGCAGGCAAAGAGGTGTTAAAAAAATTGAAAGAGGCATGAATTCTGTAACAGATATAATTGCTCCTTCTTCAATAGAAGTAGATTTTGGACACATAAAAGTTGGGGAAACGTATCATAAAACTTTTTTCGTAGTTGGCTATCCCCGCTTTGTTTCCCCAAACTGGCTTGAGCCTTTAATAGACTTTGATCATTCTCTAAATATTTCCATGTTTTGCTATCCCACAACCTCAGCTGATGTTTTGGAAGATCTCAGGCGGAAAATTGGAGAAATGGGAGCAACCCTTGAGACACAGCAAGAAGCAGGGCAGGTTCTTGACCCGAGTGTTTCTGCGAAGCTAGAAGATGCCCTAGCTGTTCAGGAGGAATTAGCAAAAGGGATTGAAAGATTTTTTCAGTTCAGCCTTTATATAACTCTTGTTTCAGAAGATTTAAAGGAATTAAACGATGCGAGCAAAAGGCTAAAAACACTTCTTGCCTCAATCTTAGTAGTAGCAAAACCAACAACCCTACAAATGGACGCAGGATTTAAATCATCAATTCCCATGGGAGATGATCAGCTCTTTTTAAGCCGGAACATGGACACGACTTCCCTTGCGTCAACCTTTCCATTTACCTCTGCCACCCTGACGCAGGATAAAGGCATCATGTACGGCGTAAACCAATTGAATGGATCCTTAATAGTATTTGATCGTTTCTCGCTGGAAAACGCGAATGAGGTGGTTTTTGGTAAGTCAGGAGCCGGTAAGTCTTACTTAATCAAGCTGGAAATTATGCGGCAATTCATGTTTGGCACAGAAGTTATAGTAATAGACCCTGAAGGCGAGTATGAAGAGCTTACGAAAACGCTAAACGGCGAATATCTGGAGTTTACATCCAACTCTCCAATAAAGCTCAATCCTTTTGATCTTTCGGGCCGTTATGAAGAAGGAGAAAATGAGCTTGGGCTAAAAATCTTGTCTCTT
>JBBTWB010000028.1:0-1090 GCA_038078635.1 Patescibacteria group bacterium
AATCCCGCTTAGATAAATTAGAATACGAAAAAAAGATCAGCGATATGCAGAAAGCTTTGGAAGATGCTCAGAGAAAAGGCAAGCAAGGCTCCCAACAGCTCCAGGGTGAAGTCCTCGAGCTGGATCTTGAAGAGAAATTAAGAAAATTATTTCAAAATGATGAGTTTGTCCCTGTTCCAAAAGGAGTAGAAGGCGGGGATATCTGGCAAAAAGTAAAATTTAATGGAAAAGTTGTAGGCTCAATCCTTTGGGAAACAAAAAGAACAAAAGCATGGAGCAATAGCTGGACTACGAAGCTTAAACATGACGCAGGAAAAATAAGCGCAAGTGAATCAATAATTGTTTCCGTTACTCTTCCAAATGGAACGGCAAACTTTGATAGGAAAGACGGCGTTTGGATAACAACTTATGAACACGCAATTAGTATTTGCCGCTACGTCCGGTTTTTAATTACAACCGTTGCTTCAGTTAAATCATCTGCCTCTCAAACAGAAGAAGAGTGGGGACAAATCAGGGATTACATGATGAGTGACAGCTTCAAACACAGAATGCAGGCTCATTTTGACGGAATAAAAGCTTTCCGCGATTCACTGGACGCGGAAAAAAGGGCAACGATTTTAAGGTGGAAAAAATCTGAATCCCAGATAGAAAAACTGGATAACAATACCACAAATTTCTACGGAGAATTGAAAGCAATTGTTAAAAATTTACCGGAAGTTGACGACGTCGACGCACCTCTTTTGGAAAATGAAAATTAAGAAGATAACTAAACCCACTTTTCTTGAAGAAGAAAAACTTTGGCAAACCGGAATCGATTACATAATCGGCCTTGATGAAGTAGGCAGGGGAGCATTTGCGGGACCAATCGTCGGGGCAGGAGTAATTTTTAAACCAAATTTCAAATATTAATTCCTTGACAAGGTTAATGATTCGAAGCTGGTTAAACCTAAACTCCGTGAAGAATTATCGGAACTAATCAAACAGCACGCACTTTTTTATGCTATTGAAACCATAGATATTTCATACATAAATAGGCATGGAATTGGCAAAGCCAACATGGCAGCATTCCGGAAAGTTATAAAAAATATCC
>JBBTWB010000029.1:0-3658 GCA_038078635.1 Patescibacteria group bacterium
CTTGATAAATCTATTTGACCTTGCTCTGCTGCTTTTACTATTGCACTAGCTACATTAGAAACTCCTAACTTACTTCGAATTGCAGTGTGAATATTTACAATTGTTGTTACTGGAATTCCCATTTGTATCGCAGCTTCTTCATTGGTAAAACCCTGCCCAGCAAGAGAAAGTGCCTCTTTTTCCTCGGGTAACAATGCCTTCCTTTTTTCTTCCCGTCTTTCAGCTTCGAGATAAAAAACTGCAGCTTGGGTTCTGTTTTTTGCTCCGGTTCTTTTAAGAATTGAGTCCATGTATTTTTTTACTATATATTCTGAAACACCAAATTCCTGCGCAATTTCTCTGTTAGTAGTGCCACCATTATTTCTTACCATAAATGCCAGTACTTCTCTTTCTGTATTAGAAAGTTGTTCTATAACAGATGGTTTGAAATCTGGAGGAACTAGAGAAGGGAGATCGATCAAGCCTTGTTCTATCCCTCTTACGACTAACTGAGCTCTATCTGAAGTTCCAAATTTCAGCGCTATAGAACGCATACGGTTTCTTATTGTTTGTTCTGAAATACCATACTTACGTGCAATTTCTTCATTAGTTAGCCCTGCACCTACCTCTACAAGTAATTCTATCTCTTTAGGTGATAACGCTGTTTTTTCCCTGAACTTCCTTACCGTTTCAATAAATGGTCCAAATACTTCAACAGATTCAGGATCTTCTCCTCTTGTAATTGCTTCTTCCTGTTTCCTTCGCTTTGCTTCAAGAAAAAAAACTGCAATTTGAGTCCTATCTCTTGCTCCAGTTTTCCTAAGAATTGAGGATATGTGGTTTTTTATTGTTTGTTCTATAACACCTAATTCATATGCAAGTTCTTTGTTAGTGCTACCACCATAACTTCTTGCCAAAAGCGTCACTAATTCTCTTTCTTTAGGAGAAAGCGTATCTAAGATTGCTGGATCAAAGTCTGGGAGAACAAGGCTTGAGAGGTCAATCAAGCCAGTCTCTATTCCTTTTACAACTCCTTGCATCCTGTCTGAAATATTCAATTTTTGTATTATTGCGAACATACGATTCTTAACAGTCTGTAAAGTAATATGAAGTACGCCCGCAACCTCACCATTGGTCAATCCTGAACCAACCAATGAAAGTACTTCTTGTTCTTTTTGTGAAAGCAGTGGTCTTTCCGCTTTTGATTCTTCCAACCCTTCCTCCGACCCTCCCCAATAGAATGGGTCAACCAACCCTGGATCTTCCCCTCTACTTATTGCTTCCTCCTGCTTTCTTCTTCTTGCTTCCATATAGAAAACTTCGACTTGGGTTCTATCTAATGCGCCGGTTTTCTTGAGAATGTGGGACATATAGTTTTTTACTGTATGTTCTGAGATTTTTAATTGATAAGCTATTTGCTTATTAGTCAATCCTTCAATAATTTTTAAAACAACATCTCTTTCTCGCAAGCTAAGTTCTCCCATAACAGCTGGGTCAAATCCTTCCGGAATAACAGACTGAAGGTCAACTTCACCTAGCTCTATCGCCATTCGTACGGCGACCGTTCTGTCTGGGGCACCAAATCTTCTGAGAATAGAACTCATATAATATTTAACAGTTTGCTCTGTGATAGAAATCTCATCTGCTACTTGTACATTTATGTGTCCCTTCGCAACAGATGTTAAAACCTGTTTTTCTCTTGAAGACAATATTCCTCGTTCTAATTTACTGTCTAGGGGTTTAAAAACGTCCGCAGATCTCGGATCATTTCCCTGAGCCTCTGCCTGTTCTTGTTTTCTTCTTCTTGCTTCAAGAAATAAAACAGTGGCTTGTGTTCTGTTTCTAGAACCTAAATCCTCTAGGGATTTGTCAATATGGCCAGTAAAAGTTCTGGGTTCAATTCCTAAAGAAAATGCTATTTCCCCATCAGATACAGCATCATTATTTGCAATTAAGGCTGAGAAGGCTCTGCTTTGCCCTGAGGTAAATCGTTCAAAGACAGATGCATCGAAATCCGGAGGAACCAAACTTGGAAGATCTAACTGACCTTGTTCTATTGCTGCTGCTACTACTTGTGTTGCTGTTTTTACAACAAAAGAATGCTTAATTTCTCTTATTCCTAACTGCACGCTTTCTCTAGAAAATCCATTAAGGCTTGCGATTTCTGAAGATCTCATCCCTTTTGCCAAGTAAGTAAGGAGCTGTTTTTGACGCTCCGTTAATATTGTCACTGGCTCTCTTATGGGAACCGCTGCCCTAATTGCTATCGTTGCCAAGTCGCCACTAATTGCCCTGGGCATTAAGCCTTCTTCGATTGCAGCTGTTCTACTTGAATCAAATCTTTTTTCCATAAACAGGCGCTAATTATAGTTAAAAGCATCTAGACTTGGCAATAGTTGATACACTTTGTCATAATTGACAACCATCTCTTAAAGATTTAACCTATAAAACACTCCGCATGAAAGGGAGAAAATCTTTCTTTTGATTGGTTTTTGATCTTTCCAGCGCATTTGGGCTTTTGATTTGCTTGAAGTAGTTTACTATGGCAGGGCAAGTAAAAATGCTGCAGCACCGCTAAGGAGTAATCCTCTTCTGAGGAAAAGTGCTGCACGCTATGACAAAGGGATGAGATGATTCTTCGAAACACGATTGAATTCTTAGTGTTGAGATGGTAGCAGGAATGCAATCAGGAAAAAAGAGCAATTGGGCATCTACCCAAGAGCTCTTTTTTATTTGGCAGATCGCTTGACATCTGGCTAACTTACGGTACAATACGCTACATGCGAAATAAACAGGCAATCATTGGGATAGTAATTGCTGTAATTATCTTAGTTGGCGCGGCTGGTGCTTTTATGCTTAATAAAAACAAAACGGCCACGCAACCAAACAGCACAACCTCAGCAACAAATACCACAAATACAAGTTCAAATAGTGCTATGTCCGGATCTATTCAGGATATATTTAGAAGCACCGAAAACAGAAAATGTGATTTTAATGTAGCAGGCAAAAGCGGTGGAGAAACACAAGGAACAATCTATACATCTAATAATAAGACATATGGAGAACTTACTACGACTTCAAATGGAAAAAGCTCAAAAATGTATCTTATAAGAAATGGTGAAACTTTTTATATGTGGGGAGATTCACTTCCAACCGGAGTTAAACTGACAATGTCAGTTGATGAGATGGGTAGTAAAATGTCGGGCAATGCTTCCTATGGCAATTTTGACCCAAATCAAAAAGTTGATTTTAAATGTGGTTCCTGGACAGTTGATTCGGGCAAGTTTACTCTTCCGGCAAATGTTAAATTTATGGACACCGGAAGCATGATGATCAATTCTACAACTACTCCTGCAAAGTCTTCAAACACAACAGGAGCATCAAGTCAGTGCAGCATTTGTAACTCCCTAACAGGAGAAGCAAAAACATCTTGCTTAACCAGCTTAAATTGCAAGTAAACAGTCCCCTAGTAATTTGACAATAATCCCAAAAAGCGTATAAAATATAAGTCTTGAGAAAAGAACAGCTTTTTTTACTCTTGGTCCTTGCAGCTTTAGCAATTATTTTATTCCTCGCTGCGAGTCGTTTTTCATCCCGCAAAATCCCTTATCTCTTTGTCGGTGCAACTCCTTACCCTACAACAGCAATTAATCCGGATTCAACAGGAGAACAAACCTCA
>JBBTWB010000030.1:0-6997 GCA_038078635.1 Patescibacteria group bacterium
TTTGATTGTTGGGTATTTTCTGCTGCTACCGGGGCGGCAGCTTTGGGTGAAGGTGAGCCAAGCTCAATCTTCTCGAATCCATCCATTAACATATGATACTAAGAAGCAAAGACGCCTGTCAAATCTATAGGGCGCCTTTACCACTCACGATGACATCCGGAGTTTTAGCAATTATCTCAAGATCATAGATAATTGACCTCTTACTGACATATGAAGCGTCCATCTTAATTCTTTTATCAAAATTAACTTCACTCCTGCCCGATACTTGCCACTGTCCGGTCAAACCGGGTTTAACGGAAAGCACAATCTTTACAGCGTTCTTAGTCAAGGGATATCTTTTTTGCTGCTCCCTAAGCTCATCAGGATAGTACGCCCGGGGACCTACCAGGCTCATCTCCCCTTTTAAAATATTAAAAAACTGCGGAACTTCATCAAGAGAATGTTTTCTAATAAAGTGTCCTACTTTAGTAATTCTGGGATCATCTTTTAATTTATAACTTCCTTTTTTATAATCCATATAAAGTTTGGCGAATTTTGGATTCTCACGGAGCAGCTCATGCGCGTTCTCAACCATAGACCTGAATTTATACATTTTAAAAAGCTTCCCGTTTCTTCCGACGCGCTCCGGAGTATCTGCAAAGATTGGTCCTTTTGAATCAAGCTTTATTGCAATTGCAACGAGTATAATTATTGGGAAAAAAAGAATTATAAGCACTATTGAGGATACAATATCAATAATTCTTTTAATAGCGTTATACATATTTTGTTTAGTTATGTCAGATGCTCGTGAGGAGTACCGGCAAGACTTTCAACTAATTTTTTAATTTTTGGAACAGAAGATTTTGGACAAACCAAAACAACATCTTCTGTATTTATAACAAGCATTTCTTCCAGATCAATTCCTACCGTCAGCTGATTGGTATAATTAAAGACCAGACTATCCCGTGAATCTTCCACCATTACTTTCCCTTTTGTAACATTCTCGTCCGCATTTTCGCTAAGTGCTTCTTTTAATGCCTCCCACGCGCCAATATCGCTCCATCCAATATCTACTGATATTACTGAGATTTTGCTTTGTGAGAATTTCTCAAGAATTGCGTCATCAAAGCTTATTTTTTCAAGTCTTGGATAGATTTCAGAAAGTGACTTATCAAAATCCCCAGACCCTATAATCTTATTTAAGTCTTCATACATTTGGGGAGTATATTTCTCAAATTTTTCAATTAAGAAAGAGGGGGTTGTAACAAAATATCCTAAATTCCAAACATAATGTTCGTTTTCAAAAAAATCTTCAGCCTGAGAAAGCTTTGGTCTATACTTAAGTTTTTTAAATTCAAGAATCTTGAGTCCCTTTTCTTCTGCTATTTCATCTCCGCACTGAATCCATCCAACATTTTGATTTGCAAACCGGGGTTTTTGTCCAATAAATACAAAGTCCGATTTACCCTCAGCTATGGATTTTTCAGCGGTTCTTAGCGCTTTCTGGAAAACGGGAATATCCCGTACCATATGGTCACTCCATATAA
This sequence comes from Patescibacteria group bacterium, assembly GCA_038078635.1. Classification (GTDB taxonomy): domain Bacteria; phylum Patescibacteriota; class Microgenomatia; order Levybacterales; family UBA12049; genus 2-01-FULL-39-10-A. The sequence continues at coordinate 1,527 of JBBTWB010000030.1, forward strand.
TTGCCATAGGCTCGTTAGGATATTTTTTATTAAGAATTGCCGTAACTAGACCTATTGCAGGACCTACGTCTCTCATTTCGGGCTCAAAAATAAAGTTATTTTTAGGAATTTTCGGGAGCTGAGAAACTACAATATCACTATATCTTTTTCCTGTTGCAACATATATGTCTTCCGGTTTAAATTCAGGCTGGAGTCTGTCTACTGCTTGCTGAAGAGTTGATTTATCTCCTATAATCTTACCAAACTGTTTTGGACTATTTTTTCTACTTAGCGGCCAAAGCCTTGTTCCTACACCACCTGCAAAAATAACTACTTTCATATTTTTTCTTTTATAAATGCTTCTAGCTCGTTTTTAAAAATCTTATAAGAAAATTTCTTTGAATTTCTTATTATCTCAGCCTTATTATAACTTTTTTCATTAAATCTTTTCAATGTTTTTATTAAGGACTCCGGTGTTTGCTCTGAAAAAAATTCTCCTGTTACGCCGGGCTTAATTATATCCTTGGCTCCTCCAGCTTTATATGCGATGACAGGTTTTCCGAGAGACTGCGCCTCAGCCATTACTAAACCAAAGTCTTCAAGTCCCGGAAAAACTAATGCCTTACAGTTTTCATAGTAATCGGTTAACCTTCTGTCTGTCAATTCTCCGAGAAATTCAATATTGTTTTTGGCCTTTGATTTATATGCTTTAATCATTGGGCCTGTTCCTATAATTTTCAAGGGCAAACCGGTAATATTAAATGCTTCAATCGCCAAATCCACTTTCTTGTAATAAGTAAATCTTGAGAAACGCGAAACCAGAAGAAAATAATCCTGTTTTGTTTTTTTACTTATTTTTTTATACTTCTCAAGCGTTAAAGGAGGAAATATAATTTCACTTTCCCTTTTATAATATTCCTTTATTCTTTTTTTTACTTCAGTTGAGATTGCTATATAATAATCCGGCCTACTCGATGCTACTTGATCCCACTTTCTCAGATATGAGACAGATGGATTCGTTAAAGTCCTAAAGGTGTTATTTGAAAAATAGTCATCATAGCCACTCCATAAATATCTTGTTGGAGTTAGACAATAGCAAATGTGTATTGTTCCGGGTTTTGTGATTATTCCTTTTGCAGCCTCACTTGTAACTGAAATTACCAAATCAAATTCATCAAAAGAGAACGACTCAAATGCAATTGGCATAAAAAGTACTAAGAGATCATTATATTGCCTAAGACTGGAGGCTGATTGCAAAAACGAAACCCTAACATCAAACGGTTTTGCCCATTTGACTTTTTTTTTGTCGTATAAAGATGTGTATAAAGGTGCGTCCGGAAAAATCTTATGTAGCGCCAGGAGTACTCTTTCTGCCCCGCCCCACTTATTTACCCTGTCATACACCAAGGCTACTTTCATAAACTTCTAGTGTCCTTTGGGCAGTGGCTTTCCAAGAAAACTCTTGGGCTCTAAGTTTTGCATTCTTTTGCATTTTCTCTTTTTTATCTTTTGGAAGAGATAGTACTTCCTGCATTTTCGAAACTATATCATAAACGTTTGTCGGATCAAAATAAATAATGTTATCTCCAAATATTTCTCTGTGAACTGAAATATCGGAAGCAACTACCAGACAGTTATTTTCCATTGCCTCAAGCGGAGGAAGACTAAATCCTTCCATAAGAGAAGGCCTTATCAATGCAATTGCATTCTTATACAAAGATGCAAGTTTTTTATCCGTTGCATCAAAAATAAAATGAACAAGACCTTTTTCTTCCATTTTTCTCATTTTTTTTCTTAACCGTTTATAGAAAAAGTCGTCTTTGCCGGCAAATACCAATTTAATATCAACTTTTTGAGACAGAGTATTAAAAGCTTTTATCATCTTTTCTACGTTTTTATGAGGATAAACATTTCCTACAAATAAAAAATAGTTTTCAATATTTATTTTTTCATTTGAACTGGTTCTGAGATCATCAGCCGCTTCATATATCACCTCTATCTTTTCAGGACTTACCCTTAAGTGATCTACAATTTCCTTTTTTGTGGAATTAGAAACTGATATTATTTTTTTTGAATTTCTGGCAGCACTATTTATAACAACTCTATATGCGATTATTTTAAAACCATAAAGCCATAAAGGAAGGGTTGATGCCTTACCCGTTGAGAAGTGATGCAGTATTAAATCATGAATTGTAACAACGTATGGTTTTTTATAAAGTAGCGGTATACTAAAATACGGGAAATGCATTAGGTCAAGATGTTCTTTTTCAATTTTTTTTGGAAATCCAATCTGTTCATCTATTGAATGCCATCTTGAATTAGCCCTAACAGTCTTCCAGTTTTTATTTATTAAAATTCCGGCAACGTCTTTTTCATCATTTTTTGTAACAAAAATAGTATAGAAATTTTTCTTATCAATTTCCTGAAGATTAATAATTAAATTTCTTGTATATCTGCCTACACCTGTTTGGCCCCAAAGTCTGGCATCAATTCCTATTTTCATGATCAAACTAATTGCTTTCTCCTTGCAAAAAACCATTTAGTGTTAATGGCAAAATAAACCGCCCAATTAAAAAAGAACGGATATTTTTTTGCGTAATGTTTTTTATAAAAAATAATCATAGTTTTATAAAAATAATCAAGCGCCAAGTTTCTAGTCTTTGCATTCGCAGTGGATGTATTCCTACTATGTTTCTTTATTCCTGAAGAAACCCCCTTAGCATGAACTATTTTAACATCCGGCAAATACATTATTTTTTGACCCGCCTCTTTTATACGGAAACATAAATCAATGTCCTCTGCATAAAGAAAATAATCCTCATCAAAATATCCAATCTTTTTAAGAACTGAATTTCTGATAAACATAAAAGCCCCAACCGCAGAATCAATCTCGTGAGGCCTTGTCATATCCCGGTCTGTCAGGTGATAAAGACTGTCATCTTTTAAGAAAAGGTGCAAGAAGGATGCTTTGGGAGTCGGGAAACCACGGTGTGATGCAATATCAAGTGTTCCGTCTGCTTTTTCAATTTTACAGGTAGATAACCCTACATCCGGATTTTTTTCCATGAATCCGAACATGTATGATAAAACGCCTGCTGGAACTTCACAGTCCGGGTTAAGAGTTAATATATATGGTGTTTCTGCTTTTTCTAAAACTAAATTATGTGCTCTTCCAAAACCTAAATTTTCAAGATTTTTAATATAACCAAAATTTGGATATGCTTCTTCAGCTTTTTTCATGCTGTTATCAGATGAATTATTGTCAACCACAAAAACATCAAAGTCCAGTTCATTTTTCGCCTTTTCCAGAGACTCCAGACAACGGATCAAATAATCTCCTGTGTTATAATTAACAATTGATATTGTAAGTTTTTTCATTTTAAATCCTTGTATATTTTATCTAATTTTCCAGAAATATTTTTCCAGTCAAAATTTTTCTCAATAAAAATTCTTCCATTTCTTGAAAGTTTTTCATATAAATATTCATCCTTTAATATATTTACGATTTTATTTGCAAATTCATCAGGTTTTTCGCAAATTATTATTTCATGATTATTTTCTGCATTAAGTCCTTCGTTTCCAAGCGAAGTTGTAAGAACGGGAGTACCACTTGCCATAGATTCTAAAATCTTAAAATTTGTTCCTCCCCCAATTCTTATGGGAGAAAGTAATAAATCTGCTTCCTGAAATATCTTTTCTGTTTGATTTGAGGCATTTTCGTCAAAAATAACCGACGGATCCCCAAGTTTTTTAATTGAATCAGGAATCATTTTCCCAACCACCCAAAGTTTTAGAGATTTATTTACATCTTTGTAGATAACAGAGGGCCAAATATTTTTTATAATATAAATAATCGAATCTCTATTCTGAACCCATTTAAAGTCTCCAATAAATAATACTTTTCTTTCTTTTTTACTTTTGTCTATTTTCTTAAAAGAAAACTTCTCAATGTCTACTCCGTTTGGAATGAGCTTTGCCGATTCTCCCATTATTTTTTGTTCTTTTGGAGAAACTGCTACTAACACATCTGCCCTTTTCCAAAATTTTTGTTCAATTCTTTTTATCTTTGCTATGTCAACGGTTAGTATTGGTTTTAAAAACAAAGAGGCACGGCTTGCATATTTCTTATAAACCATATATTCGATATTGTGCTCTACCATTACTACGGGTAAATTAGTTTTGGGTAAATTCTGCATAACATAAAAAGTTTCAACGTGGATTAAGTCAAAATTTTCTTTATTGAGCAATTCTTCAATTATTTTTTTCATTTCACCACTCTTATGTCCCGTTATAAGAAATGGGTCAAGACTTACCATGGTTTTTAAAATATTCTTGCCGCTCCATTGTTTTTTTCTTTTTACGGTAATTACTTTTGTACAAATCTTCTCAACATTCTTTATGTCAGACTCTGTTTGATTATCGCGTTTTTCACAAACTAGCGTTATCTCATGCTGTAATGATAGATTTTTTATAATGTTATATAACCTGATATGTCCGCCTGAATAAAGAGGATAGGGCAGGTATGAAGAAACCATTAAAATTTTCATGGGTTTTTGTGTAAATCAAATATTACATATTCAGGAGTTTTCTCAACAATTAAATATTCTTTTGCAAAATCAAAATCTGAGGGAACAGGATTTGCCAAAACTAAATAATCCGCACCAAGTTCAATCATTCCCGTTAAATTTTTTTCATAACTTGCCCATCCTTGTCTTTTTGTTTGATAGAGGAAAGATGTATCCCCGTTATAATTGGCAATAACTTTTGCATCCTCCGGAGTTAGCCTATCAACTGCCGCTCCTGCCAAAACTATTGAATGGTTATTAATATTAAAATAATCCCGGACGTAATACCAACTAAGAAAAAACATAAACACTGCGCTGATAAATAAAATTGCGGGTCCAATATATTTATTTGTATAAGTTTTTGTAAAATTTAAAAGAAACTCAGCGCCAAGACCCAAAAATATACAGATAGTCGGAATGATCAATACTTGATAGTAATCGTGCTGTACATTTCCCCTGGCTACAACTACGAGATATATCAGACAGGACACAATAAATGAGTAGAAAAATAATAAATCTTTTTTGCTTTTAAATTTAGCGATCAAACCCAAAACAAAAAATGATAAACCCCAATATCCTAAAATTAACTTTCCCAGCCTTTCCCCGAATAACCAATAAAAATATGCTCCTTTAAATCTTATATTGCCTTCATTAAAAAGCCAGGAACTTACAGGAATACCTTGCGGGAATTGGCTTATCCAAAACCGCCAACCGATGAGAGGCAGAATTGTTAAAAAACCAAACAACCATAGCTGCCATTTTTTTATGGCATTCATACCAAACTGAGAAAACGCAAGATAAATGATTGGGAGAGTAAAAAATATCGCAAATGGTTTTAGAAGCAACGAAATTGCAATAAAGAATAGAGATAAACAAAAATATATATAATTTTTACTTTTGAATTGTATTTTTGAGTTTTGAATTTTG
>JBBTWB010000030.1:7097-12492 GCA_038078635.1 Patescibacteria group bacterium
ACAAAAATATATATAATTTTTACTTTTGAATTGTATTTTTGAGTTTTGAATTTTGAATTTTGAGTTTTCGCTTATCCATAAATCAAAAAAATAAATCCCTGCGAGAACTGCTGCCGCAGTTGAGGGGTCAGGAAGAATGGTTCTTCCAAAATAAATACTGAAAGGAAGAAGTGCAAAAAAGAAAGCACCAAAAAGTCCTGCGGTTTCATTTACGTGCTTTTTTAAAATTAGAAATATCAATAATGCAGTTGAAAGAGAGGAAAAAATCGTAACAATTCTTCCCCATTCTTCAAGCGTAAGTATTCCGAAAAGCTTGAATAATCCCGCCTGAGCAATATTATAAATCGGGAACTCAACAAATCTATAACCTTGTGGATTATCAAGACCTGATGGAACATTTGATAAATCATCAAAACGCGGATGCAAGATATCAAATCCACGATTTGCAAAATTTCTTGAAACCGCAGACGTATCTGCTTGCCGCCAGGAATGCCAATCCGCAACCGGATTATCAAATCTATAAAGCCGGAGCATCAACCCCAAAACAATAATAAAGAAAAGGGCTGGAATGGTTATTCTCTTCATTAAGCTTATTTTAAGTTATTACTGAGGCTTTATCAAATGGTCACGGATGTATTTTGAGCGGTCAATTTGCTTAACGCTTCCATCCGTATTAAATTTAAGTATAAAGTGAGACTTGGCAAATCCTGCCAATTGCATAGCAGAGTTAACATCACTATCTAGGAATACTTTTGCATTATCATTTCTAAACGCAAACCACACTGCATCGGGAAGACCTACCGGAAATATCCATGCCTCCCCTACTTTTATAGGAACGTTTACGAAGCGGAATTCTACATCATTCTTAGACCATGAGCCATCATACAGCTCTTCAATTGACACAAAAAACTTCGTAACTTTCACACCCGCTTCCCTCCACTCAAAATATGTTTGCTGAATCTGAATTATATGAAACAGTGCAAAAACTAAAATTACAACCGAGGTAAATCCAATTGCTACTTCTCTTCCGCTCTTTTCAAGATATATATAAACTTTTTTAAGTAGGAGAACAAATATTAAGATCAGGCCAAGGGATGCAAGATAGCTATAACGTGATGTAATATTTCCCAAAGCAATAAACGGAAGTAGAGAAATTATAAAGAAGAGTAATCCGAAAATAATTATCTTTCTATCAGTAGCATTAAATACTTTTTTGCTCCAACGGAATATTCCATAAAGAACGCCCAAAAATACAGGAATAATAACAATTGAAAGCATTATGTTTTCCCGCATAATATTTCTTATTGCTTCATACGCAGATAAAAATATCGGGCCAAGAAGTACGAGAAAAACGTAGCCGAACGCGTTTCCGAAGAAATTAAACGGAAGTTTTACTAAATCGTAGCTGTAGTCTCCATTAAACCAGTGACTGTGAGAAATAAGACGCATCACGAAATAAATAAGAACCGGGATAAATAAGATTAAATAATCTAATCTTTTAAATATCTTTTTAATTGAACCGAGAGAATTATCTTTTAATAACATATACGCCGGCACTAAGAGAGGTAAAAAAACTCCAAGCTCATGGAAAAGAGGAGCAAGGGCGAATGAAATAAACGAAAATACTAAATAATAAGGCTTTCTTTTTTCATCCCAATTTATAAACAGAAGAAGTCCTAAAAGTCCAAAAAACGCTGTAAACAAATGTCCGGTTGCAGATATCCATAACACTCCTTCTACAGATCCGCTCATAACAACAAAAAGAAATGCAGACATTGCACCTAAGATATTGCTTTTCAGGACTCTCCGTGCCATCAAATAGAAAAGAGATGCAACTGAGAAATGAAGAAGAAGAGAAACAAAATGATAAACAACCTGATTCAGCCAGAAAGCTTCATACATTAAATGGAAATAAATTTTGGTCCCCGGTCTATAGAAGAATCCATCAGAATTAGTAAAATAATGAAGTATTGTAGCAACAGGACCGCAATTTTCCCTGCACTGTGCTGCCCATCTGAGCCATGTGAAATCATCTCCAACGAAGAAATTATTAAGCGTTGGAGAAAACAAAACAAAACTAAATAGAAACAAATATATAATAATTGCATAAGGAGAAAGCGCTACCTTCTTAATCTCATTTAAAAGACTAAAGCTATTTTTTTGATAAAGTTTAAGAAGTCCAAAAGTAACTCCCATTAAAATCCATAGGAGGAACGCGATTTTTGAAGCTTCAAAAACATCAATTAAAGCTGCGTTTAAGAAGAGTCCAATAAGACCTGCTCCAAACCCGATAACAAAACTTTTTGCAAGCAGTGAATCTATATCGGGGAAAATCTTTCTCATATAAATTCCCAAAGTTAAAAATATTAAGATAAATGACAAAAATCCTAAAAGTCCGGTCTCAGCAAGAATTCTTAAATAATTATTGTCCACTGCCAAACTTACTGATCCATATCCGCTTCCCACCAATATATTTCTTGTAAATGCTTCAATTGCTCTTGGCCACTCCCCTTGAAATCTGGTGGTAAATGACAAATCATAAGCAGAAGCCCTCTTTACTATAAAATCTCCATGCAAAACCAAGATCTGAGCAGAAAGTGAAGCTTTAAAATCCGGAGGAAGTTCATAAAAGAAATTCCCCACTCTTTTAGTAACAGGGGAAAGGGTGAGATTTATATAACCTGTTCCCTGTGGAAGATTTTCACCGGTTGGCACATCAATTGCTGTAATAAAGGGCACTTGTTGTGGAATATATTCATACCGGAAAATTGCAGATGAGGTAGCAAATGAATCTTGACTTTCTCCGGCAACTACTTTTGCAAGCTCCTCCTTATCCTTTACTCTTCGCTGAAAAACAAGTTTATCTTTAAAATATTCCCTTGGCACAAACTTAACATTTCCTAAGGCATCCCCAGTTTGTGCATCTATTAAAACCTCTGTTTCACTTACTGTGCTTTGAAATCTGCTAAGAAGAGAGGAATGAGAAGCTAAAATTGCAATTCCAAAAATTCCAATAAGAGGAAGGGATAATAAAACTAATTTTCTTTTTTGGAAAAATACAACAATTAAAAGAGCAATGAACAAAACAAAGAAAGAAACCCTGGAAACTGTCATAAAGAGAAGTCCTACTCCAAAAAGCGACGTAATTAAAAGAAGTGTTTTCACAAACCAATTTTTAATTCCAAATATTAAACTGACTAATATTGGGATTATTAAAACCAGGTAAGCAGCCAGATCATAATGTCCTCCAAATGTTGATGGAATTCTGGAGAGTCCGGATAGAGTAATAGGAATTCCTTTGGCAAATTCCTCATTCATTGTAAGATATGCCGGAAACCCTAAATATTTTTGACCAAAACCATAGATAATTACACCTATTATGGTTGCAATTAAAACACCCACTACGTACTTCAACTGCTTTTTATCTCTTATCCCCGCATATGTCACAAAGAACAAGCTGATGTACTCTACATGCCTAAGAAAGGCCAGAAATGCTACGTTTGGAAAGATATTTGCCAAAGTCGGGAAAACTAATAATACTCCATGGATTGTTGCAATAACTCCGACCAGCCAGAATATTATGATGGGGATAGTTAAAGGAGTTTTAAGAGTAATTTTTTGCTTTACAAGGAGGATTAACCACGACAAAATAACAAAGACTACGAGAAAATCTTCAATTCTAATATAAACCCAGGTATTTTTTACATCAAGCAGCGGGAGTTTTGGATAAAGAGGAATAAATGCGAGAAGCACTAATGTTTCTATGAAAAGAATATTTTCTGTGAACCTTGAGAAAGATTTACTTAAAAATTTCGAGAGCTTGCCCATAGGTTGATATGTAATAACTATTATTAGTGATCTTGCCCAATAAGTAAACTCCCAAAGCTTTTGTTTTTAAGCTTACTTTAACTATATTATATTCCAGACGACTCTTATGAATTTTGTAAAAATATAAAAGTCCCTTATAAATATTAACAACTGCAAAAGTTCTATTGCTGCTTCCCTGCTCTTTATGAAAAACCGAAACTTTAGGATAGTAGTAAGTTAAGTAGTTTTGTTTTTTTGCTCTGTAACATAGCTCCATATCTTCTATGTACATAAAAAAAATCTTATCAAATCCTCCAATTTTCTCAAATATGCTCTTATTTACCATCATGCAGGCTCCGCTTACCCAGTCAACTTTGCAAACATCTCCGGGACTGGATCTAAGAAATCCAAATTTTTCTAAACCAAAAAGCATAACAAAGAAATTAAAGAGATTATAAAACTTTCCTACTGAAGCTTGAGGACTGCCGTCAAAATTCTTTAATTTCCCGCCAAGAACTCCTACTTTAGGATTTGATTTTAAGAATTCCGTCATTTCTAAAAAACCCCGGTCCGATGTCTTTGTGTCAGAATTTAGAAACAAGACAAAGTCCCCCTTTGCATTTTCTGCTCCCAAATTACATCCGCGGCCAAATCCTAAATTCTCCTGACTCTTTATCAGCTTAACGCCCGGCAAACCACCTAATTCTTTTTCAACGCCCTCTACTGTCGCAGTTTTTGAGGCATTATCAACTACTATTATTTCTACTATTTTATTTTCCAGTTCAGCTTTATAGAGTTTTTGAAGACTACCAACGCATTCAAGTATCAAATCCAGAGTGTTATAGCTTAAGGTAACAATTGATAATGTCATTTATCTAAACCAGGCAGCTCTTCCTAATTTATACTGAGGGTTTTTATCTTTTCGCTCTCCGATAATTTTTGCAGGAACTCCGCCAACTATGCTAAATTCCGCAACATCTTTTGTCACAACCGCTCCCGCTCCAATTACTGCTCCTTTTCCAACTTTAACTCCCGGCAAAATTATCGCGCGTGGACCAATAAAAACATAGTCTCCAATTTCAACCGGAGCAGAAACTGCGGAAAAGTTTGGATTACCTACATCGTGCTCGCAATTATAAATCATTACTTCGGTTGCAATATCAGTATGATCCCCAATCCTCAAGCTTTCCCGTCCGTCTAAAACAGTTCCTTCACCTATAATTGAATCGCGTCCGATTCTTATTCCGTGCCCATTATAAAATCTAATTCCCATATGAAGAGCTGATCCCCTTCCAATTTTCACTCCGCCCAAACGGTAAATTAGTCTTCGGAAATGATGTGATGGAACATATCCTGCAAGATGCATTAATAAATTCTCAAATTCAATAATTAAAGCGTTTCCTCTTCTGACAATTTTTTTAAGCATTTGCTACTTCCTCCAAAACTTTTAAAGTTTCCGATGCACTTTTTTCCCAGGAAAATTTCTCAACTTGTTTGGTTCCTTTAGTAATCAGGTCTTTGCGCAGATTTTCGTCTTCCAAAAGTTTTCTCATTTTTAATACTATATCATCGGTGTCTTTGGGATCAA
>JBBTWB010000031.1:0-2717 GCA_038078635.1 Patescibacteria group bacterium
CGCTGGCTGTAAGATTTTTCCTGGACAGGAAAAAAGCACTTGCCAAAAGGTACAAAAAAGATGCTGTGTCATTGCGTCCTTCCACAAGAAAATGCACCACCAGTGGATTTGCTGCAAAAAGCGTAAGATACAAATACTTTTCTTTCATGTTTTTAACCAGCATAAAGGCTACTAAAAGTAATGCCATGTATTCTGCAAAAAGAGTAAAGCGGAGATCTTCCCAGCCCAAGACTATTTTTTGGATTACATGTCCGACAGAGGATGTCAAAAGAAAGAAAGGCAGGTATACATAGTGGTACAACGCCGGGTTTTTTGCTTTTGGATCGTCTGTTTCACTATATTGCCATGACTCCATAGGGGTTCCTAAAAAGTTAGAGGCATAAGGATTTTTACCTTTTAATAAAAACCGCGTCGCTATTTCTGTTTGGAGTGCTCCGTCATGGATAAAAAGATAGTTTACGGAAGTCCGTCTAATCATAATATTTGACATAAGCGGATAGCCAACCAATGTGAATATGGTGATGCAAAAAAGCAGTATTTTTGTAATGCGCAATATGCGTATTGCAGAGCGCTTTTTTATCAAGAAAAGAAATGCATTGACCAGTATGTATCCAAAAGTGAAGGTAAAAAGAAGAGTTGTAATAAGATCTGATGTAGGCGCGATACCGAGTTTTTCCCACCCCATCCAGTCCCTGTTCATAACACTCAGGCTTACAAAAAGGAGAAGAAGTGCCCCGTCCAATAAGACCATAAAAAAATTATAACACAGCGAGTTTAGGACAAAGTATAGGTTAGGAGGGCCATGGTGTTGTTCTCAGTTACTCCCAAGCCATCAATTGCGTGATATCTTCTTTTCTTCTTTGGCATTTCCTCCATGTTGGAAATTACATAACCTTTTGTGTAAGTTTCAATTACTGCCGGATGGATGTAATATTTTTTGCATGTTGCAGGCCTATTTCTTAAAAAACTCGCAACTTCCTTGACTGTTTCAACAATATTTTCTTTAACTTTCTCCTCTTCCTTAACAACACCAAGTTTATTAAATCCCATTGCGGCCAGAACTGTTCCGCCCCAAGTCCTGAAATCTTTGGCTGTAATCTCATCACCTGTGATTTGTTTTAGATATTCATTAACATCATATGAATCAACTGTTTGAATTTCATTATTCTCGTCGAAGTATTGAAAAAGATCCTGTCCCGGAATATCTTTAATACGGCGTAAAATTTTTGCCACCTTTTTATTTCTAATACTCACTTTATGATAAACGCCGCTTTTTCCTTTAAATTGAAATACAACTTTATCTGTAGAATTAACTCTGGCATGTCTATGTTCAAGAGTAGTTAGCCCGAAAGAATTATTATCCTCTGCATACTCCTCATTTCCAACTCTGATAAGTGTATTTTCCAAAAGCCAGACAACAGTTGCCAAAATTTTCTCTCTGGTAATTGGGCTCTCGGTCATGTCTCTTCTAACTTTACTTCTGATTTTTGGAAGATGCTGGGCAAAGTCCATAATATGGGTGAATTTTTCTCCCTGGCTCATTTTTATCCAAAGCGGATGATAGCGGTATTGTTTTCTTCCTCTTTTGTCATATCCCACTGCCTGAATGTGACCGTTGGCGTAAGGCGCAATCCAGACATTTTTATAAGCGGGGGGAATCATGAGTTTATTAATCCTATCAATCGTTGACTGTTCAGTAATCTTATGTCCGTCTGTGTCAAAGTAAACAAATTTATCTCCTGTTATTTTTCTTGTGTATCCGGGCTTTTTATCATTGGAGTAGCGGAGGTTCACGTCTTTCAGAATATCTTCCGTTGCCATATCCCGATTATACACAATTTGTCAAACCCATTTCGTAGTTGACATATTATTGATCGTTGGTATAATTGCAAAAATGAGCGTAGTAGAAGGAGTGATAGCTTTAAGCATGCTGGGTGTTCCAACCTCAGCTGTTAATGCAGGTGATCAAAGACCACCTGCCATTATTGAACAGGGAGAAATGCCATCCCGAGCTACAGATAGATTAGTAATTGTAGAATCAGCTGAAGCTCCCAGGGTAACAACACCAGAATATGAAGTTTATTCTACGATACAAGACAGATTGAACCCGGAATTAAGAGAACCATACTTTTTTACGTTACATGATAGGCTTTTCGGAGACCCAGCGCCTTATTTTAGAATTTCTTACGCTGTTACTGATGAGAATTATTACACTAAAGTTGAAGCTTCATATTTTCAGAACGGTCAGAGTGCCGTAATACGGGAAGGAACCATACCAGACGTCCACACGGTTAAAATGTTCCCGGATGGTTATGGTTTTTTAGGAAGTACTGAAGTAGATTTACTTATTAAACCAGATGGAACACTTGATGGTCCGGATTCAGCCGGGGGTCAGATATCTCGAGAGCAGATTAAAGAGTCAATTAGTGAACACTTTCTTTTGCCGGATGATTGGGATGAAATATCGTGGGACGAGACAGTAGGGGATACTGTAGTAAAACGGGTTCAATATAGAGACGCTTTTATTGTTGTAGGAGGATATACAAATGGTGTTATATTTTCATATTTTGAGCCAAAAATTCCTGAAGATATACAAATCCCTGAACCAAATTTGGAAAATCCAGCTCCTACCCCTCTGCCTAATAACCTTGGGTAATTTCCTGCTATAATTGCCTCTGTTAAAATTTATAAACAAACGTAAAGCCTTTTTCTTTCCA
>JBBTWB010000032.1:0-1310 GCA_038078635.1 Patescibacteria group bacterium
GAAGCGTTGCTTCTCCTGTTACATCAGTTGTTCTGATATAAAATTGTGGTCTGTAGCCTGTGAAGAAGGGTGTATGGCGTCCGCCTTCTTCCTTTGTAAGGATATAGATTTCTGCTTCAAACTCTTTGTGAGGAGTAATACTGCCTGGCTTTGCCAAAACTTGTCCTCTTTCAACATCATCTTTTTCAATTCCTCTAAGAAGTACTCCAACATTATCTCCTGCCTGACCTTCATCTAACTGCTTTTTAAACATTTCAACCCCGGTTACAACAGTACTTTTTGTAGCTTTAATTCCAACTATTTCAACTGTATCGTTGATTTTTACAACTCCTCTTTCAATTCTGCCAGTAACAACTGTTCCCCGTCCTTTGATTGAGAAAACATCCTCAACAGGCATTAAGAAAGGTTTATCAGTTTCTCTGACCGGTGTTGGAATATCATTATCAACTGCATCCATCAAAGCTAAGATTTGTTTTTCAGCTTCCGGATCTCCCTCGAGTGCTTTAAGAGCCGATCCTCGAATAATGGTTACTTTATCTCCAGGATACTTATATTTTGTGAGAAGTTCTCTTACTTCCATTTCAACCAAATCCAGGAGTTCTTGGTCTTGTACCATATCGCATTTGTTAAGGAAAACTACGATTGCAGGAACACCAACTTGATATGCTAAGAGTATGTGCTCTCTGGTTTGAGGCATAGGGCCGTCCGGAGCTGAAACAACTAAGATTGCTCCATCCATTTGAGCAGCTCCCGTAATCATGTTTTTGATGTAATCTGCGTGTCCTGGGGCGTCTATGTGGGCATAATGTCTTTTAGCGGTTTCATATTCTACGTGGGTTATGTTGATTGTGACTCCTCTTGCTTTTTCTTCCGGGGCGTTATCAATATCTTCGTACTTCATGGCCTTTCCGCCGCCTTGCTTAGAAAGGACTGTAGCAATAGCTGCAGTTAAAGTTGTCTTACCATGATCTACGTGACCAATGGTCCCGATATTTACATGTGGTTTTGTTCGCTCGTATTTGTCTGCCATATATTTAACAAAAAAACACCATCAGCCATTTGATGGTAAAACAAATATACTACATTTTTACCTAGGCGTCAATAGGTATTCCCATTTATTGCTTGGGTTCTGTTTTTCTTTTTTCTATTTTTTTGAGGGAATACATCATTGCATCGTGCAAATTTAGCTTCTTAATGCGGGCCAGTCTTAAGATTGAAACTAAGATATCTCCCATTTCCTGCTTATAAGTTTCATCTGCTTGAGCGGCCAAATTAGTGGCTTTTCTTCCATGCTCTGCCAGATATGCCCG
>JBBTWB010000033.1:0-10005 GCA_038078635.1 Patescibacteria group bacterium
ATTCCTACAATTCTGGAGAAGACTTGGGAAGAAATCGAAGCCAAATTTTCAATCTACAAAAACTTCGCAAGCTCAGTCCATATAGATTTTATTGATGGTAAGTTTACCGATAACGCTACGTTTTTTGAATTCGAACAATTTAGAAAGTATTCAAATTACTTTGTGCTTGAAGCACATTTAATGGTGGAAGAACCAATTAACTATCTGGATAGTTTAAGCTCAGTTGGTTTCAAGAGGTTCCTGGGACATATTGAGAAAATGAGTGATCAAATAGAATTTGTTGCAAAAGGGGAAGGCTTGGGTTCAGTTGGTTTAGCGCTGGATATTGAAACTCCGGTTGACGATATCCATATCCCTCTTCCGGATTTAGACCAGATTCTTTTGATGGGTATCGTTGCAGGAGCATCGGGTAGGCCATTCAACGCACGAGTGATCCCTAAAGTCAAATTCCTAAAAGATCAAGGGTTTACAAATATTGAGATTGATGGGGGAGTAAATGACGTCACTCTGCCTGTTTTAAAAAATGCAGGAGCTAGTGTTTTCTGTGTGAATAGCTTCTTATTTAGTGGAGATCCAGAAAAACAATTCAAGATTCTTGAGTCTCTTTAGGGGTTAATTGTTGGCCTTTGATCATTTATGCTAATCGGCCTGCAATTTCCCAGGCTTTCAGTTCCTCTTACAAAATATTCTTTTTTGCCTCCGCATGGTTTAGAAACTATATTGGCCGGAGGAGTATAGATTTCTTCTTTTGGATTTTCCTTAGAGAGCAGGTTTGTCATAATTTTATTCCAAATCGGAGCCGCACCGGTAATTCCTGAGGCGAGAATTGGATTCATCGGAGTATTATTATTATTTCCAACCCAAACTGCTGTTAAAATATTCGGCGTATATCCGATTGTCCAGTTATCTCTTTTATTATCCGTTGTTCCCGTTTTAACGGAAACAGTATGTCCTGGGATATTTAATGGGGAGTTAAGACCAAATTCCAGAGATCTTGCATTGTTATCGGCCAAAATATTTGAGACTATAAACGCAACATTATCAGGCAAAACTGTTGTTTCTTTTATATCTTTTTTTTCCTCCAGAACATTTCCTCTGTAGTCTGTAACTTTAAGTATAGGATTTAGTTCTACTTTTCTGCCTTGATTCGCTAAACTGCCATAAGCAGTTGCCATATCTGTCATTTTTACTTCAGCCGCTCCAAGAGTCAGTGCCAATCCATAGTTACTTGGTTCTCCCCAAGTTGAGATTCCCATTTTTTTTGCAAGATTTACCATAGTTCCAATTCCGATTTGGTTAAGTGTTTTAACGGCAGGGATATTAATAGAATTTCCCAAAGCATTGCGGAGCGTCATATTCCCATGATATCTTCCGTCATAGTTCACTGGAGAATAGGGGGGAGCACCGGGAGCGGCGAAAGATACAGGGGTATCCTGAATCATAGTAGCGGCAGTATATCCGTTAGTAAGAGCTGCACTATAGGTAATAACTTTAATTGTTGAGCCAGGCTGTCTAAGTGCTGTTGTTACATTGTAATTTCCGCCCGCTGGATCATAATAATCTTTACCTCCCACCATTGCCAAAATGTCACCATTTTTAGGATTTGTAACAAGAGCGGCTCCATTTGTAAAATTAAGATAACTGCCGTTATTCACCTCGTCAGCTATTATTTTTTGAACTAAGTCTTCCGTTTTTAGATCAAGAGTTGTTGTGACCGTAAGGCCTCCTCTCTCAACAGCAGGCAGTCCATATTTTTCAATCAGACGCTCCTTTATATACATTACGAAATGCGGGGCATGAATTATATGTTGATAAGGTTCAAAGGCAATTTTTTCCTTCACTGCATTACTTTCCTCGGCAGGAGTGATGAATCCCTCATTTCTCATTCTCTTAAGTACTTCAATTTGTCTTGATTTCCACTCATTTGGAGAATCTCCATAAGGAGAATAAATGCTTGGCGCTTGAGGGAGACCTGCTAAGAATGCGCTTTGTGCCAGATCCAAGTCTTTTACACTCTTTCCAAAGTAAGTTTGTGCCGCAGCTTCAGCTCCCCAGGATGTTCCGCCATATGGAACTTGATTAAGGTACATTTCCATGATTTGATCTTTTGTGTAAATCCGCTGTGCCCAAACCGATAAAACTATTTCTTTTACTTTTCTATCAATTGATCTCTCCGGTGTAAGAAGCCTGGCTTTTATGAGCTGCTGAGTAATAGTAGATCCTCCCTGAAGCGGTTCTCCTTTAACATCAGCAATAGCTGATCTTACTATTGCAAATAGATCAAATCCGGGTGTTGTATAAAAATTCTGGTCTTCAATTGCAATTGTTGCATTCTGGAGATCTTTTGGAATCTCTGAAAGAGGGACAACGGTACGGTTTTGATTAGCATAAATCTGATAGAGAAGTATATGATTCCTGTCATATATTTTTGTAGTTTGGGAAATATCCTGGGTTGCAAGCTCTTTTGGGTTTGGAAGATTTTGAAGAAAGATCAAAGTCCACATTGGCAGAAAAATAAAGAGTAAGGATACGACTGATCCTGCGAATATGTATTTAAACCGGGTACGGAAGGGAAGTATTAAAGGGTGAATCCTTTTTCTTCCGCGTTTTTTGTGATGAAGATAAGGATGAGGAAGGGTCGGTTTTGGCAAGGAAATAGTAGGCATATGTAGTTTGGGTAAACTGATCGATGGCAATTTAAGTTCCGGTAGTTTGATTGTTGGAAATTTAAACGCAGGTAGTATTATGGTTGGTCTTATAACTTTAGGAAATTTAAAAGTAGGAATAACTATGGTAATTCTTTCTACTTTTAATTTTGGAAGGTGAAACGTAGGAAGTTTAATTTCAGGAATTGTGAAATTAATGTTTGGTTTTGAGAAATTAGGCTTGTCAAAAGTTGGCAATTCAATTGAAGGCAAACTTATTTTAGGTTCATCTTCCTCAATACTATAGATCTCTTTCTCAACCACTCTGTGGGGGATTCTAATTCTTTGTTTTAATTTCGTTATGGATCCGGGAATCCTGGCATTTATTTTTTTTGAAACCAAGAGCGCGGCTTTTATAGTTTTCCATAAAAATGAAAAAATCATAATAACCACGTCACCGATAAAAATCAGTATTTTGGCAACAAAAATGACAAAATTTCTTACTAAGTCCATATATTTTAAATGAGCAGATAAGTACAGTACGCCCCTAAGGTATCTGGTTTTGGAAATACTGGCGCAATTATACAAAACTTGGCCATATTTTGAAAAGAGGCAATTATTAACTATGGGTTTGGGGTTGGGGAGGGCGAAAGCTCAGGATGAGGGCACGAAACGCAATATTTATCACCCGTAGCATCCTGTACGACGTATTCATCTTTTGCTTCAAGGTTATCTGTTTGCTTAGGATCTTTAGGAATGTCCTTTGTAGTTTTATCCACCCAAGTAGCTGTTTTACCGGGATCTGTATTTTTGGGGACCTTGCCTTTTATGAAATACTCGGTTTTTATATCGCACGTTCCTCCGGCAACAGGAAGAAGACCGGATTGCTTACAAATACCAATTCTAATAATATTTTTTGGAGGTTTTAAGACAGAAGTTTTTTTGTTTTGCAGGATATGAGCCATAATTTCATGCCAGATTGGAGCTGCGCCTGTTACCCCTGATACAACGCCACCCATAGGCGTATTATCGTTATTTCCCACCCATGATGTTACAAGATAGTTAGGTGTATAGCCAATTGTCCAATTATCTTTATAGTCATTTGTCGTACCGGTTTTTGCGGAAACTATCTGGTTTGGAATTACAAGCTCCGACGCTATTCCAAAAGCAAGAGAACGTGCTTGATTATCGGATAAAATATCTGAAATTAGAAAAGCAACTTCTTCAGGCAATACTCTTTTGCCAAAAATTGGGGAGGTGGGCTTTTTTTTATCAACTATTTTTTCGTTGGCACTTTTAACTTCTACGATTGGATTTAAATCTACTCTGTAACCTTTATTGGCAAAAACTCCAAATGCTGTTGCCATATCAAGCATGGTAACTTCTCCTCCTCCAAGCGTGAGTGAAAGCCCATATCTTTGGGGATCTTTAAAAGTGCTGATACCCATTGCTGAGGCTGTTGCGATCATGCTTTGAACTGTATTAAGTTTGAGCATTTTAACTGCTGGAATGTTCAGAGAGCTTGCAAGAGCCTCTCTAAGAGAAACTACTCCATGAAATTTTCCGTCATAATTTTTTGGACAATATGCTGCTCCTGTTGAAGCAGGAAAACAAATCTCCTTGTCTACAAAAATAGTTGCGGGATTATATCCGTTAATAAAACCGGCTGCATAATTTATCGGCTTGATTGATGAACCCGGTTGTCTCAGAGCAAGAGCTATATTTACATTTCCATCAATTGAAGCATCAAAATAATCTTTGCTCCCAACCAGTGCCAGAATGTCTCCGTGCGCCGGATCGGTTACAACCGCTGCGCCATTTGTTACGTGCGCAAATTTAAGTTTTGCTACTTCTGATGCTACAGCCAGTTCTGCAAATTGCTGCATATCGTAATCAAGAGTTGTTTTAACAGTTAATCCGCCTTGTTCTACAAACCTGTCTCCGTATTTTTTCTCAAGCAAATCTTTTATGTATAAAACAAAATGAGGAGCCTTAATGTTATTTGAGATGTTTTTGTATACTAATTTTTCCGCCTTAGCTTTTTTTTCTTGATCATTTGTAATATATCCCTGTTCACGCATCCGTTGAAGAACTAATTCCTGCCTTTCTTTAGCAAGTTCAGGATGAGCCCCGAATGGTGAGAAAAGAGTCGGGCTTTGGGGAAGACCTGCAAGAACAGCCGACTCTGCAAGGTTCAAATCTTTTGCGTTTTTTCCAAAGTAAGTTTGTGCCCCAGCCTCAATTCCATAAGCAGTCCCTCCGTAGGGAATTTGATTCAAATACATGGTTAGAATTTGTGGCTTAGAATAGAGCGTTTCAGTGGCAAAGGACAAAACTATTTCCTTAATTTTTCTTTTGACTGTTTGCTCAGGGGATAAAAGGGTACTTTTAACAAGCTGCTGGGTTAACGTAGAGCCGCCTTGAATTTGCTTATTGATAGTTGTTGAAACAAAAGCTCTTGCGATTCCCCTGAAATCAACTGCACCATGATGGTAAAAGTCCTTATCTTCAATTGCAATTGTTGCATTTTGAACATCTTTTGGGATTTCTTCAAGAGGCAGCTGAGTCCTATTTTTATTTGAATATATTGTATATAGCAGAATGCCATTCCTGTCATAAATTCTGCTGCTTTGAGGATTATTTGGATTATTCAGTCCAGTTGGAGACGGGAGATCTTTAAAGATAAGGAAATAACTAAGAATTGCGACAATCAGGATCAAAATAAGCGGGAGATATCTCTTTTTAACAAGTTTTTTATAAATCTTTTTAAGGCTGTTCATAGAATTTAATAATATCACTTTGGCAAGATAAACAGCAATTTACTATAATAAGTACGTGATTCCTGCTAATCAACTTAATGAGTTCATAAAATTCCTAACAATTCCCTTTGCGCATCTTAGTTTTATTGATATTGGAATAATAATAGTAGTGTTTGTTTATGTCTGGGAAGGTTACACAATAGGTTTTATAAAAGGTATGGCTGATTTCTTAAGCTTTATACTATCTTTTATATTCGGTCTTACATTCTATGATTTATTTGGCGATTTTTTGGTAAAAACATTCAGTATCCCAAAAGGTTACGGAAACGCTTTGGGGTTTTTTGTCGCAGCGCTTTTGTGCGAGGTACTTCTAACGGTATTTTTAAGAAATATTATTTTACCTCCAATTCTAAATAGAATAGATGAATTTGATTTTTTCAAAAAATGGGAAAAGATAATAGGGATTTTCCCGGGAATTTTATCAGCAGTTGTTCTTCTTGCTTTTGTTCTTACCATGATTGTTTCGCTCCCGCTGTCGCCTTTTCTTAAAAATTCTGTTTCCGGTTCAATGTTGGGAAAGCCTTTAGTTTCAAATATTTCAGGGCTTGATAAAGAGTTGAACAATGTTTTTGGCGGGGCGGTAAATGATGCTTTAACCTTTCTGACGGTTGAGCCAAAAAGTCAGGAATTGTTACAGCTTAATTTCAAAACTTCAAATATAAATACAGATAGAGCTTCAGAGGTCTTTATGCTTGATCTTATTAATAAGGAAAGAGTCTTGAGAAAGATAAAGCCTCTCGTTGAAGATGAAACACTGCAGGGTACTGCAAGAAAGCACTGCAACGATATGTTTATGCGTGGTTATTTTTCACATTATACCCCTGAAGGAAGATCGCCTTTTGATAGAATGGCCGAAGACGATGTAACTTTTAAGTATGCGGGGGAGAATTTAGCTCTTGCACCAAATACGGAATTTGCCATGCAAGGGCTTATGAATAGTCCGGGGCATAAAGCTAATATTCTTTCCAAAAATTTTGGAAAAGCTGGAATTGGAATAATTGACAGCGGAATTTATGGAGAAATGTTTTGTCAGGAGTTTATAGACTGACGGAGTTATTAGTTATAAATTATAAGTTATGAGTCGAGATTTACCTAGCTTGGAATCTGCAAGAGTAACGGGCAAGAGAGTTTTTGTCAGATGCGATTTTGATGTTCCACTTGACGAAAAATCAAGAATTACAGACGATACGCGTTTGGTTTCTGGAGTTTCCACGATAGAATATTTAATTGAACAAGGTGCCACTGTAATTGCAGGGGGACACCTGGGCCGGCCCGGCGACCAATTTCAAATTTCAAATTTCAAATTTCAAATTTCTGAATCGGAATTCAGTTTGCTTCCTATTGCGAAGTGGTTTACGGAAGAATTCCCCGGTTCCAGTTTGACCGAAACTACCTTGGGGGAGTTCAAGGCCTGGAAAATAAAAGAAAACTTTTATATTTTAGAAAATCTTAGATTTTATAAAGGAGAAGAAGAGGATGATCCCTCTTTTGCCGGAAAACTTTCCAGGATTTCTGATATTTATGTGAATGAAGCGTTTGGTTCATCTCATAGAGCGCATGCATCAATAGTTGGGGTATGCAGGCTTCTTCCGCATTTTGCAGGTTTTCATTTTCAAAAAGAAGTAAGAATTCTCTCAGGAGTGTTTAGGGATCCAAGAAGACCTTTAACGGTAATCATTGGAGGCGCAAAAATGGAAACAAAACTTCCCCTGGTTTCAAAAATGCATAGGTTTTCTGATTTTATATTAGTAGGAGGAGAGGTAGCTGAGTCAGATCAGAATATTCTTAAAGAAGAACATGCTCAAATTTCAGGACAAAAAGCACAAATTATAGTAGCAAAGCTAAATCAAGACAGAACAGATATTACTCCTGAAAGCCTTGAAGGATTTGAAAAAATTATCGCAATAAGCCATATGATAATTTGGAATGGTCCGATGGGCTTTATAGAAAAAGGATTTGGCGATTCAAGCTTGAAATTAGCGAAAGCAATACTGGACAGTCCAGCTTATAAAATCGTAGGGGGAGGAGATACCCTTGCATTTTTAAATAAATATCATTTATTAGATAAATTTAGTTTTTCATCTGTGGGGGGTGGAGCAATGCTTGATTTCCTCTCAAGCGGAAATTTGCCTGGTATTTTAGCTCTTCAAAATTAATACTTGATGATTTTAGGTTGTCCCTTTATAATTTGTGAATGACGCCGGTAAATCTAGGAGATATCCGTAATATTACTATTTCTGGAAGAATCGCCTCAGGCACTACTACTCTTGCGCACAATCTTTCTAAAGAAATCGGCTGGGAGTTATTAGAGGGCGGAGAGCTGTTTAGGAATTTCCACGAAGAGCATCTTAATGATCACTCCGAACTTGCAGTTTCAAAAAGACCAGATCAAGTGGACTTTGAATACGAAGAAATGATTAAAAATATATTAAAAAATGAATCTCATCATATAATTCAAAGCCATCTTGCCGGTTTTGACGCCCAAGGAATAGACGGCGTCTTTAAAATTCTGGTAACTTGCGAAGACCTAAATGGTGAGGATAAGCTTGAAATAAGAATTGATAGGCTTGTAAATAGAAAAGGTATGCTCGTTGAAGATGCCAAGCATGAACTTCAAGAACGGGAAAAAAGTAATTAGGAGAAATGGAGGAGAATATATGCTGATAATGATCCTAATTGGGTTTATTGGGATAAGAAGTACTATGATTTAGCAGTTAATACTTATTCTCATAATGCAGAAGAGAGTCTAGGGCTGGTTCTTGAGAAAATAGGGCTTAAGTCCTCTTGATATTTAATCCTTAGAGTGCTAGATTAGGGTAAAGTTGCGTAAACTTATTATTAACAGGCTTATGAAAGTTATAAACGCAATGAGCAAAAAGATTGATTTTGTAACCCCTAAAACTAAAGTCAGGGATATATCTAAATTGATTTTTGGCCACAAAATAAACGGAGTCCCGGTTTTAAAAGGGAAAAGAGTAATAGGATTTATTACTGAGCGGGATATTCTTTCACAATTCTTTCCTTCAATGCGGGAATACATAGAAGATCCTGTTAACGAGGCAAATTTTGAAAAAATGGAAAAAAAACTATCACAAATATTTGAAATGACCGCCGATAGAATAATGAGCAAACGCCCCGTAACAATAAAAGCAAACGCATCGCTACTTGAAGCACAATCTTTAATGTTTGTTAATAAAATCGGAAGACTTCCTGTAATTGATAAGAAAAGAAATATTATTGGAATAATTGCAAGGGGAGATATTTTTAGATATCTCATTGGGAAAAAACTTAAATGAAAAAAATACTCCTGACTATTCTTTTTTTTATCATTATTATCCCCGGTTCTGTTTATGCGCAGGAAGACCTTTCAATTCCGACACAGGGAATTACCCCAAGCCCCACCCCGCTCCCTACAATTATCAATTATGAACTCCCTTATCCGGGGCTTTTACCAGGTTCACCTCTTTATTCCCTGAAAGCCATAAGAGATAGGGTATTAGAGCTTTTTACATCAGACCCTTTAAAAAGATCAAACTTTTATCTTCTCCAAGCGGATAAAAGATTAGCATCAGCGATTAGTCTTTTCGTACTAAATAAAGATGAAGTTGCAGAGACCACTCTTTCTAAAGGGCAAAATTATTTAGAAAAATCATTGGAAAATGCTCAGGAGGCAAAAAAACGCGGGAAAAATATAAGTGATATTTTGGCAAAAATAAGAATGTCATCGGCAAAACAAAAAGAGCAAATCTTAATCATTAGTAAAACCTCAAAAGGGGAAATACAGCAAAAACTTCTCCAAGATTTGAAAAGAGCAGAAGACCTTCAGAAACGTGCAGAGAGAGTTAAGTCGTAGACACTGTCTAAACACTTTTTCTGTATCAAAAATTTACTCAGGCAAATCTAAAATAACGTCTAATTTATACTCGATTTTTTGGTCCATTTTGGGTTAATGTAGAAAGCGAGGCTAAAAAACCCCTTGATCCGATTTGATATAATTATTGATAGTTGACACCCCTTCTATAGCGTCATATGATCGTTCTTGGCACTAGATTTAGTGTCAGAACTTTAATAGTTTGCTAAAGCCAATTTTACTATGAAATGTCCATATTGCGGATCAAAAGAAACAGAAGTAGTAGAGACCAGAGACTCTGAAGACCTGGAGACTATAAGGAGAAGGCGTAACTGTGTTAAATGTGAAAAAAGATTTACTACGTATGAAAGAATCGAGAATGTTAATCTGGTTGTTCTTAAAAAAGAAGGAAAGAGAGAGCAATTTAATAGAGATAAATTAATGAATGGAATACTGAGATCCTGCGAAAAGACCACGGTATCGGTTGAAGACGTTGAAAAGATAGTAACAGAAGTAGAGAGAGAGCTCAGGGGAGGAGACTCGATTGAGGTAGATAGTAAGAAGATAGGACAAATGGTTTCAGCAAAATTAAAGAAATTAGACAAGGTTGCATACATACGTTTTTCAAGTGTTTTTAAGAGATTCGTCGATATAGAAGATTTTGAAAAAGAAGTAAAAAAACTAATAAATT
>JBBTWB010000034.1:0-483 GCA_038078635.1 Patescibacteria group bacterium
AGAGTTTGATTGCAGCTCAGACGATCCAAAAGGCCAAGTCGATGCTTTCCATGAGGATATGAAAGCCCTGATTGAAGCGAATAAAGCTTACAAGGAGTCTATCCATGCATTTGTAAAAGCGGTTAGGGATTTGGCAAAAACAGCCAGACTGGAAAAACTTAGTCCGAGTGTTTCACCAACTGCTGCAGCAGAAGAGGAGGTAAATAGATAATGGATCCAAATAATGTTCCTTTGCAAAATACTCCCCAAGTAAGTCCGGTAGCCGCTCCTGCGGAACCGGGTTTTCCTCCGCAAGACCCGCAAAAGTCAAACAAGAATTTGATCATTTTTGCAGCTGCAATATTTATTGGAGTTATGATTATAGGGGCGATTGCATCCCTTCTTTATTTCACCAAGCCATCGCAAACCAATACCACTAGCTATAATCCAACTCCTGTTGTAGAGCAAAAAGCAAAAGAGGAAGCTGCAGTCGCTGAGGTGAAA
>JBBTWB010000034.1:493-2952 GCA_038078635.1 Patescibacteria group bacterium
ATAGGAGTCTTGAAAAAGAATTAACTTCCCTAGGAAAAGATTCAAACTTTTAGTCTAGAGCTGCGTTGGGTCAATTCTAATTATTTTATCGTCATCATTCCCGGGATTTCCTCTTCCGTCACGGTTACTTGTCGTAATATAAAGAAAATTGTCAGGTCCTAGCGCTACATCCCGGATTCTTCCATATTCCTGAAGAAAATGTTTGGTGATTATGGCATTTTCGTTCTCCGTTCTTAATTCAAACAGCGCCTGCCCTTTAAGCCCGCCATAAAACAAGTTGCCGTTCAAAAAAGCTGCACCTGCGGGTGCCCATGTTTCTGCTCCGCTTTGTGCAAAAGGAGACTGCATACCTGATCTTGTTTGATTTCCTGTAGTAGCCGGCCACCCGTAGTTATTTCCCTTAATAATTAAATTTAGCTCATCTGTTGCATTATTGCCATGTTCTGTTTCCCAAAGCCTGTCTGATGAGTCCCAAGCTAAGCCTTGCGGATTTCTATGGCCATAGGAATAAGTGTAGTTAGCGAAAGGATTACCCGGCGCAGGTTTTCCCTCATCAGTAAGTCTTAAAATTTTACCCGCGAGCGAGTTTTTATTTTGTGATAGGGAAGGATTAAGACTATCTCCGGTAGTGACATATAAATAGCCATCAGGCCCGAATTTTAACCGTCCGCCATTGTGATAAACTGCTCCCGGAATTTTATCAAGTAAAATTTTCCGGTCTGTTAGTTTGTTGTCCTCAAATTTATAGCGTACGACCCGGTTTAGTGTATCCTCGCCGTTTGATGAATAAGTGTAATAAAGAAAAATCTGGCGGTTTGAGCTAAATTTTGGATGAATTGCTAAACCCAGAAGTCCGCCTTCGCCATAAACTTTAACATCCGGGAATTTATTGATTGTTGTGATGTTTCCGTTTGAGATCATTTTCAAACTTCCGGTTCTTTCGGTAAATAAAATATCTTTATTTAGTAAGAAGATAAGTGCCCATGGTATTTCCAGATTACCGGCTATTACCTCAATTGCTTTTGGGTTATTTGTTAAAGCTGTAGTTGGAGAAGTTGCACTGGGATTAACGGAAATTTTACCAAACCTACTTTGATAGAGAGATGCCATGAGGGCGACTATAAGAATTATGATGAAAAAGGCCATAAATTTTTTCATGGTCATAATATTATACTCCTTTTTGGTATACTCTCTGTATGTCTCAGAAAGACAAAGAAGTACAACTTGAAAAGAAAATAACCGCAAAGAGAGTGTTAATAACCTCTTTTTTAGTAGATCTTTTGGATATTGTTCTTAATTTTACTATTGCAGTTATCTCAGGAAGTGTAATAATGCTTACTCAGGTTTTCGAGGCGATTGCGGATTTGACTGCTTCAGGATTTTTACTTATAGGACATAGGCGTTCAATGAGAAAGGAAGATAAAACTCACCCTTTCGGATATGGGAGAGAAATTTATTTTTGGACGCTTCTCTCAGCGCTTATAATGTTTGGACTTACCTCAACTCTCTCATTCTATTTTGGGTGGAAAAGATTCCTCGCCCCGGAAGCTCTTCATGATGTTAACTTGGCACTGCTCGTTCTGGTAATAACTTTTTTTACAAACTTCTATGCGTTTGCCCTTTCTTACAGAAGACTTCTCAGGAGAAGAAGTCCCAGGCATATTATGGAAATTTTTTACCGTTCTTCTTTAGTTGAAACAAAGACCACTTTTATATTGGATATGATGGGTAGCTTAGCTTCACTTCTAGGAATAATAGCACTTGTTATATATGTTGCAACAGGGGACCATAGGCTGGATGGATTGGGCGCAATGGCAATCGGCATAGCACTTGCTATATCATCAATATTCTTACTTTTAGGAATTAGAGATTTACTTATCGGAAAAAGTGCTTCATTGGCAACTGAAGAAAAAATAAAAAAAGCTGCGATGAAGATTCCGGAAGTTGAAGGAGTTCTAGACTTAAAAACTCTTCATGTAGGATCTGAAAAATTGCTGGTAAATCTGGAGGTTCATATGGTTAATAATCTTTCAACAGATGAGCTTGAAGAGTTAATTGATAAAATAAAAGAAAACATCAAGCTTGAAGTGCCAAGCGTAAAATATTTACAGGTTGAGCTTGAAACCCCGGATATAATTTAATACATTAAATAGATTAGGCAGCCAACGTTTCAGCGGTTTTAAAGAAACCAAAAGTTCTAAGTAGGGGAAGAGTTTCTCTAACAGATGTCTGGGGTGGCGTCTCTCCTGCAATAATTCTAGTTACCTCATCTTGCATTTCTGAGACTCTTGTTGCAAGTGCATGCTCATCAGATGGGGGGGCAAACAAATGTGACGGAGTCATTTCTATTGGCATAACGTTAAAAATAATCCTTGCTCTTCTGTATGCCTCCCACATGAAAGGGGATATTACAATTCCTGTTTCTCTTTCAAAAACTCTTTTTAAATCATTTCCCCTCA
>JBBTWB010000035.1:0-1754 GCA_038078635.1 Patescibacteria group bacterium
GGAACGGATCTCTTGGACTTTCTGAACCAGGAAAATGGTAATAATCAAACCAACGATTGCGAAAACAGCTCCTAAAATTGCGAAAACTTTTTTCTTTCCAGTCCAATTATTCATCATAATTAATTATTTTCCTCCGTTGGTATTGGAGTTGGTTCTTCATTTAAACAATCCGGACAAGTCACTTTTACATTTGTTACTTTCTTAGGACCAACGCAAATTGGAGGAGTTGGTTTCTTGGTTGGTTTTGGTGTTGGGGTATTTGAAGTGGAAGGTTTTTTACAAGTTAGTTTAAATGTCGCTTTTTTTGTCTGACCATTACTTCCGCAGAATTTCTTTTTATTGGTAAGTTCACATTTTGCAGGAATTTTTGTAACAACAATTACTTTTTTCTTTCCGTGATCAAGTGGGCCCAATTTCAATTTTTTACCAAGAGTCAGGCATCCATTTTGATTCGGATAACAAGAACATTTACCCAAAGTCACTTCTTTTTGCCCAGGCCTGATATCTTTAATCTGCCCTACACACTGTGGACCTTTGTCTCCAGGGCAACCTACTTGAAGTCCTCCCCCAGGCCAGTTTTTTGCTGTTACTTTTACTTTAAAAGTAATACACCTCGGATTAGCATAAGCTGGAGCTAAGCTAAATTTTAAAAATAAACTCCCAAATAAAATCAAAAATAAAAATAATATAATTTTTTTCATAATGAAACCTTAGGAACAACTAAAACACTTTTTTGAGAATTTAACCAAGCATCGTAAGTATCTGCTCCCACGTCACTCCCTTTTTCAACAATTTTATAAACTCCCCCAACAGCATTTGTTTCTGTTTTTGAGATTGTTTTTACCTCAGACACGTTCATGGAAAACAAACTGTTAACAGCCGTAGAATCCATATTAGAATCTCCAAATTCAATGATTTGAGGGGAGGAAATTCCTTTTATCTCATCTTCCGAAAGGTCAACCAATTTATAACCGCTTATCGCAAGAGCCTCTGTAAGAGAAGGATATTTTTTAATAATATCCTTTGCTATTGTTGCCACATCGTCTCCATTTTTTATTCTTGTCTCTATTTCAGGCAAAGCTTTTAGTCCATCTTTTATTTGAGTTTGTGCCGCTATCTTATCTTCGGAATCTAAGTTAGCTTGGTCCGCTGCCACTGGTGCCCAAAGACCAATAGAAAGAGCTAGCCTACTTCTAATATTAAGAAGTGTTATTTTCTCCCGCAAAATATCGTAGCGGGCCTGAGTTTCGGAAAGTTCTTCCCGAGCAACAACTGCTTCAATTTCCGATGGATCTACGGATATTCCCTTTTTTTGAGCCTCAATGTCTAGCACCTTTCGTTCGGTCAATACCTCAAGAGCATCTTTTAATGCCTGAGCATCAACTCCAGTCGGCTCGTATTGCTCTTCGGCAACCGCTCGAACATCTCCCTTAGTTATGTTTTGCCCGTTAATTGTTGCAACAACTGTGCTATCAGTCACCACAGGGGCAGCACGGCTTCGGGTTTCCTGAGATTTTTGAGAAAGATAAACAGTAATGGGGACGGCAATAATAACTAATAAAAGCGCTAAGAAAAAGAATATTTTTTTCTTGGAAAGTTCAATGACCACTTCTATTTATAGTGGTACATTTAGGCTCAAATGTCAAGGTAGAAAAGGGAAAAGTCAAACATAAAAATGTGTTTACGCTGAGCTTGCGAAGTGGGTCGGGATGGAATCGGACCATCTACTTCTTCATTATCAGTGAAGCGTTCTA
>JBBTWB010000036.1:0-809 GCA_038078635.1 Patescibacteria group bacterium
TTCATGGCCAGATTATTTGTTTTATTTTCTCAGCAATTCCTAACGGGTCTTTGTTTTGCCAAATATTCCGTCCTACTGCCATGCCGATTGCGCCTGCATCCATACAAATCTTTACAGTTTTTAGCAATGTTTCTTCATCTTTTTTCTCCCCGCCTGACACAACAACTTTTGTTCTTCCTGCACTTTCAACTGCCCAACGCAAACTTTTTTCATCTCCCGGATATTTTATTTTTACTATGTCTGCTCCCATTTCAAGTCCAAGACGCGCTCCATATGCGGTTAATTCTTTTATGCTTTTTCCTTTTGCGCCGCTGCCACGTATGTACATCCAACCGATAACGGGAATATTTTTATCATGGGCTTCTTTTTCAATTAAACTAAATTCTTTAAACATTTCAGGCTCATGACTGCTTCCGACATAAATGGTATATCCAACGGCTGCGGCTCCAATTTCAATAGCCTCGGAAACAGAGCAGATCTGCGGAGAATAAGGATCTTCTCCGTTAACAAGATTTGTTTTACCATTTAGTTTAAGGATAAGAGGAAGATGTTGTTCAAAATTATTGTTCGAGTAATATTTCTCCGCAGTTCCCTTCTGAAAGATTACCCCGGTAAAGTAACCAGACGTCGCAATTGCCAGAATATCATTGGGATCAACGTTCTCATCATTGAAGTCAGACGGACCATGTTCCATTCCCTGATCATATGCGAGAAATAATGCTTTTCCGTCTTTTGTAAGATTAGATAAATCAACCATTATTAGTTATTAATTATATATTTGATATTAAGAGATTAAGAAATTGAAATTT
>JBBTWB010000036.1:819-4708 GCA_038078635.1 Patescibacteria group bacterium
AACAGCTGAGAAACTTAAAATCTCTTTTGATTTTTTATCAAGCTCCTCTTTTTTTAGCAACCCTTTTTGTGCTCCGATTTCATAAACTACACAATCTGCATTTATAGCTCCATACCGCATTGCTTCTTTCACGGAGTATCCGTTAATGAATGCATATATAAAGCCAACTGCGTATGCGTCTCCGGCTCCTGTTCTTTCAATTGGTTTTCTGTCTGACGCTACTCCAATTTGGAAGATTTCATCTTTATCTGTAATTGCATAAGATCCGTTCCTTCCATCCGTAACAACTGCGGTTTTTACCCCCCAAGTTTTCAGCTTTTTCATAACTGTTTTTATATCAGGACTGCTTTCTTTTGCAAGTATTTTGGCCTCCGCTAGATTTACGAAAAGAATATCAATTTTTGGCAGCAGTAATAGAATATCGTCCAAATTATTTTTTATCTGAGCGTTTCCCGGATTTAGGGCAAATTTTGAATTTGGATTTTTTGAAAATGCTTTTTCATAAACTTCTTGCCATGAACCATTCATGCTTGTTAGATAAATTAGCGTTGGATTTATTTCACCGGGATTTAGGTTTTGCTGCGCGGGTGTATTTTCCGCAAGAATTGTTCTTTCTCCATCAAATGACAAAACAATATTAAAATAGGGAGTAGATCTGGAAGTTTTTTTAACCATGCTTTGGTCAACATTTTCTTTTTTTAACGTATTTGTAATTTTTTCAGAAAATTCATCATTTCCAATCTCTGCTGCCAAATAGCTTTGTAATCCAAGCCGTGAAAGGCCAACGGAAACGTTACAGGCATTTCCTCCCAGTTCAATTTTGTATTGACCCAGATTTAATTTTTCGCCAAGAGGGAAAGAAATTTCATTGGAAAATTTGTCGTAAGAAAATTTTTCAACGTCCTGAAGAATTACGAAAACATCTATTGTGGCAGAACCAATACAAACAACGTCAATATTTCTCATAGATTGATCTTATCATGTCAACCATGATCTTGTCGCTCTTCGCTCCGGGTCCTGCCACTCAACAACCAAGGCGCTGAGGTCGCTCATAAAGTTTTCTAGCTCCGCAGTTCGCGGGTTTATATTAATTAAGAACATCAGTGCTTGTTTGTCAAGCAAATAAAACTAATAACATTTATTACTTAAGCTCAGGATGCGATCTGCGAAAACTTCACAAGCTCCCCGCGCCTTAATTGATTTGTCTACTTGTGCCACTCCTCGCGCTGTTTTAATAGTGAGTTTGCAAAAACACTGCTCATTACTTAAAATTGATGTGTGAAAAAAGAAACACCTGAAGAATTTCAATGGGATAGGAAAAGAATTTTAATTGCAATATTTTTACTGGTTGCAGGATTGATAGTTGCTTTTGAACTAAAAGGCACTTTCATAAAAAATAAAGCATCATTGGGAGATGCAATACGAAATAAGCCGGTTGAAGTAAAAAGGCCGGAGATTAAAAGTCCAAACATTGATATTTCATCAAAAGTTGATGCAAAAATAGAAGATATTAAGAATAATGTTGGTGGTTTGGATCCGGCTGAGGTTGCCACGTCTTCTCCTCAGATTCAAAAAGTACTGCGCGATATTCAAGAAATTAAAAATTTGCCTGTAGATCAAGCCAAGCAAACATGTATGAAAATTTGCTCCGGAATATAGATATGGAAGATTTGAAAACCCGAATTGATAAAGTAATTTCTAAAATTGATATCCCAACAAAAGAAGCCCAGCTTAAAAAATTAGAAGAAGTATCAATAGCTCCTGACTTCTGGAAGGATTCTCAAATGGCCTCCGGTAAAATGAAGGAAATGGCAAGTTTACAGCGGGAAATCGAGCGCGTAAAACAACTCCAGTCATTGTTGATCTCAGGGGATATGAAGAAAGCGGAAAAGCTTTTGGAGGAGGTGGAAACTTTGCTTTATTTCTCCGGAGTTTATGATAAATCTGCAGCTTTAGTTTCAATTCATGCAGGACAAGGCGGAGTTGAAGCAATGGATTGGACAGAAATGCTTAACCGAATGTATCGCCGCTACAGCGAGCGGAAAGGGTTCGCTCTAGAAACAATTGAGGAAACGCCGGGAGAAGAAGCAGGCTTAAAAAGCATAACTTTTTTGGTGGATGGAGAGTATGCTTACGGATTTTTAAAATTTGAAGCTGGAGTTCATAGGCTTGTTCGCCAGTCTCCATTTAACGCTGATAAGCTGAGGCAAACATCTTTTGCTTTGGTTGAAGTGATTCCACAAATTGAAGACTTAGGGGCAATAGAAGTTAAGGAAGAAGACTTAGAATGGGATTTTTATAGATCAGGAGGACATGGTGGGCAAAACGTTAACAAAGTATCAACTGCAGTTAGGCTAAAGCATAAACCAACTGGAGTTATTGTTACTGCACACTCGGAAAGATATCAGGGGAAAAATAGAGAATACGCCCTTAAGCTTCTCATTGGAAAACTTTGGCTCCTTCAGGAAGAAGAAAGAAAAAAACATGAAGTAACGCTTAAAGGCGGATATAAAACTCCCGGTTGGGGAAATCAAATCCGCTCGTACGTTTTGCACCCATATAAGATGGTTAAGGATCTGCGAACTGATTTCGAAACCTCAGATACTCAGTCAGTCTTAGATGGGAATATTGATAGCTTTATAGAAGCAGAACTAAGAACCCTTTAGGGTTGATAAAAGAGCTGGAATGTGCTTTACTTAGAGGAGTTTATAAAAGTTTTTAGCTATGGATAAACAAAAAAATACAGAAGAAGACTTAGTACATCAGTTTGATTCTAAATCCCCAAATAAGAATTCATCGGTTAAGTTAGGCCTTGTTCTTCTTTTCGTAGCAGTTCTTGGTGTTGGTAGTGGATTTTTGATTTCCAGAGGTACAGCTAATGAGTTAACTAAATCCAGTGATATCAAAAATGCCTCTCAAATTTCAAAAGGAACATTTCTTGGAACAAACGACACGGAAACATTTAAAGATACGGTAGAGGGAACGCTTAAAACTGGAGGAATTGATGGGGAAGGTCAGTATCATCTTGAGAGGCCGGGGGGTGAAACGCAGTTTGTTTACATGACTTCTTCTGTTGTTGACCTCTCTCTTCTAAAAAACAGAAAAGTTAAGGTCTGGGGTCAAACCCAGAAAGCTCAACATGCGCCCTGGTTAATGGACGTAGGACGAGTTGAAGTGCTGGAGTAATGATAAGCCTTGAAAATGTTTCAAAAAAATTTGGCACAGGAGTTTTTGCCATTACAGACGTATCTTTTTCCGTTGAAAAAGGAGAATTTATTTTCCTGGTTGGTCCAACAGGATCCGGAAAAACCACAATCTTCCGTCTATTGATTCGGGAAATGATTCCAAGTTCCGGTACGATCGTTGTCAGCAGCTGGGATTTAGTTAAGCTCCCTAGTAAAAAAATCCCCGACCTTAGAAAAAAAATAGGGGTTGTATTTCAGGATCTAAAGCTTTTGAACGACAGAACAGTTATTGAAAACGTAATGCTCCCTTTAGAAGTTGCTGGAATGAAGCCAAAAGAAGCCGTAGCAAGAACTGAAGAGGTTTTAAATCAGGTCGGGATACTGGAGCATAGGGATAAATTTCCAGTTCAGCTTTCGGGAGGAGAACTTCAGCGCACGGCAATTGCCCGTGCCTTGATTCTTTCACCCGAGATTCTACTGGCAGATGAGCCGACAGGAAATTTAGATGATGTAACAGCTTTTGAGATTGTAAAACTCCTCTCAGATATAAATGAAAAAGGGACTACAATACTTATGGCGACTCATAATAAGGAAATCGTAAGGAAGCTTAATAAAAGAATAATTGAACTTAATAAAGGGAGTGTAATAGATGATAAAAAACATGTAAAATCAGATAAAGAGCATAAGAAAGAAGAACACGAAGA